>DATJOV010000326.1:0-12981 GCA_035506735.1 Acidimicrobiales bacterium
CCAGGTCCCCGTGGGGGAGGACGGCCAGGCCACCACCCGCCGCCCGGCCCCGACGGCGCCGGTGGCCGTCCCGGCCCGGTCCCTGCGCGCCGCCCGGGGCAAGGCCCAGGGGTTCGAGAGCGCCGCCGGCCTGTCGGCGGCGGGGGCGGGCACGGCCGGCGCCCTCGACGACCTGCTCCTGGCGGCCGAGGCCCGCACCCTGACCCTGCGCCAGCAGGAGGCGGCCCTCCGGGGCTTCACCGCCGCCCTCCAGGGCCAGCTCCACCTCCTGTCGGTGCGCACCGACACCATCCGGCTCACCGCCAGCGCCGCCAACGTCCCCATCACCCTGGTGCGCAACACCGCCTATCCCGTGGCGGTGGTGGTCGGCCTCACCAGCGACAAGCTCCGCTTCCCGGCCCCGGCCCAGCAGGCACCGGGAGCCCTGTGCCACCGGCCCCGGGTCACCACCACCCCGGGCCGGTCGAGCTTCTCGGCCCTGTGCGTCCTCGACCGCCCCACCGACACCGTCTACGTGAGCATGCGGGCCCGCACCGCCGGGGACTTCCGCATCCACGTCACGGTGGGCAGCCCCCATCCCGGGCTGATCCTGGCCGGGGGGGAGCTCACCGTGCGCTCCCTCTCGACTTCGGCCGTGGCCATCGCCCTGTCCGCCATCGCCGGGGCGGTGCTGGTGGCGTGGTGGGCCCGCACCCTGTGGCGGGCCCACTGGGCCCGGCGCGGCGCCCACAGCCCCGCCCCCACCGGGAGCCGGGCGTGAGCGAGACGCCCGGGGGGCCGGGGGGCCCCGGGCACGACCCGCCCCCGGCCGGGCCACCCTCGGCCGACGAGGGGGCGGGGCGCCTCTACGGCGACGACTCGGGCCCGGGCCCGGTGGTGGCGCCGGGGGGGCGGGTGCCGGCGTCCGGGGCGGACCGGCGGGCCGAGGACGCCGCCTTCGGGCGGGCGACGGTCGTCATGGCGGTGGGCACCACCCTGTCGCGCCTCACCGGGCTGCTGCGGATCTTCGCCGCCGCCTACGCCCTGGGCACGGCCGGGCTGGGGGACGCCTACAACCTGGCCAACACCATGCCCAACATCATCCAGGACGTGGTGCTCGGGGGGGTGCTGTCGGCCACCTTCGTCCCCGTCTTCGTGGAGCGGCTCACCACCAGGGACGACGACGAGGCCTGGGACGCCATCTCGGCCGTGGTGACGGTGACCACCATCGTCATCGCCGTGGCCTCCCTGGCCTTCCTGGCCCTGGCCCCCGTCCTCATCCACCTCACCACCGCCTTCGACGCCGCCCACGGGGTGGTCCAGCAGCGCCGTCTCGCCACCGACCTGCTGTGGCTGTTCGTGCCCCAGCTCACCTGCTACGGCTTCATCTCCCTGGGCACGGCCCTGCTCAACGCCCGCCGGCGCTTCGGCGCCCCCATGTTCACCCCCATCGCCAACAACGTGGTGCTGGTGGTGGTGCTCGTGGTGTTCGGCACCACCGTGCACGACGCCACGGTGGGCACCGTGGCCCGGGACCAGGGTCGCCTCCTGCTGCTCGGGCTGGGCACCACCGCCGGGGTGGTCCTGCAGGCCGCCCTCATGGTCCCCAGCCTGCGCCGGGCCGGCCTGCGGCTGCGCTGGCGGCCCGACGTCCACCACGAGGCGGTCCGCACCATCCTGCGCCTGTCGGGATGGACCTTCGGGCTCGTGCTGGCCAACCAGGTGGCCCTGGTGGTCGTCCTCACCCTGTCGGGGAAGGTGGGCCCGGGGGCGGTCACCGCCTACACCTACGCCTACATCTTCTTCCAGCTCCCCTACGGGATCGTGGCGGTGTCCATCATGAGCGCCACCGTGCCCGACCTGAGCGCCCGGTGGGCCGTGGGGGACCTGGCCGGCTTCCGGCGGCGCATGGCCACGGGCCTGCGCTCGATGCTGGCCGTGGTGATCCCCGCCGCGGCGGGCGAGGTGGTCCTGGCCAAGCAGCTGGTGGCCCTGGTCCTGAGCCACGGCGACGCCGCCGGGGGCACCGCCCCCACGGCCCAGTCCCTGGCCATGCTGGCCCTCGGCATCCCCGGCTTCTGCGTCTTCCTCTACGCCGTCCGGGTGCTGCAGTCGGTGCAGGACCTGCGCTCCGCCTTCTGGCTCTACTGCCTCGAGAACGGGGCCAACATCGTCCTGGCCGTGCTCCTGGCCGGGCGCTTCGGGGTGCGGGGCATCGCCCTCTCCATCACCCTGGCCTACACCGTGGCGGCCGTGGCGGCCCTGGCCTACGTGCGGGCCCGGGTCCAGGGCTTCGACGGCGCCGTGGTGGGGCGGCCCCTCCTGCGGGTGCTCGTGTCCAGCGCGGCGCTGGTGGTGGCGGCCGTCCTGGGGGTCAACGTCTCGGGGGCCGACTCCACGCTGGCCCTCCTGGTCCGGGTGGCGGTGGGTGCCGGGGCCGGGTTGGCGGCCTACGTGGTCACGGCGGGCGCCCTGGCCGAGCTGGCTCGCCGGCGGGCCGAGGGCACCGCGACACCCCCACCCCGGCCGGGTCGCCCCGGGCCGGGGCGGGGCAACGCCGGCACCACCCCCACCCTCCCCCCCGGCGCCCCCTCCGGGGCCGGCCCGGGGGCGGCACCCCGGGGGCGGCGGGGGCGGGCCCGCAACCCCGGTCCCCCCCGGCCCGAGCCCCTGCCCCCGGCCGGACGGCCGCCCCGGCGCCCGGCGGGCCTGGGTCCCACCAGATCCCCCGACACGCGGCCCCCCGACGGCGGGCCCCCCGACGGCGGGCCCCAGCCCCACGGGGACGCTCCGCTGTAGCAGACTCGATCGCAGGGGCACCCCGGCTCCGGACCCGGGGGCGGCGCGGGCCGAGCCCCCACGAGGGAGGACCGAATGGCGAGCATCCAGGTGGTCACCGACAGCGCCTGCGATCTCATGCCCAGCACGGCCGAGGACCACGACGTGCGCATCGTGCCCCTCACCATCCGCTTCGGCGCCGAGGAGTTCGTGGACCGCCACGAGCTCTCCAGCAAGGAGTTCTGGGACCGGGTGGTGACGGGGCCCGACATGCCCGAGACGGCCGCCCCCTCCCCCGGTGCCTTCCAGCAAGCCTTCGTCGACGCGGCCGAGGCGGGCCGCGACGGCGTGCTGTGCGTGACCATCTCGTCGCGCCTGTCCGCCACCTACCAGGCCGCCTGCACGGCGGCCGAGTCCGTCGCCGACCGCATCCCGGTGCGGGTGCTCGACACCCTCAGCGTGACCATGGGCCAGGGCCTCCTGGCCCTGGCCGCCGTGGACCTGGCCCGGGGCGGGGCCGGGCTGGAGGAGGTGGCGTCGGCCGTGGCCGACATGGCCCGGCGCACCCACGTCTACGGCGTGGTGGACAGCCTCGACTACCTCAAGCGGGGCGGCCGCATCGGGGGCGCCGCCCACCTCATGGGCTCGCTCCTGTCCATCAAGCCCGTCATCGAGGTGCGCGACGGCGTGGTCGAGGTGGAGTCCAAGCAGCGCACCCGGTCCCGGGCCCTGCAGTACCTGGCGGGCAAGGCCCTGGACTCGGGCCCCGTGGCCTGGCTGGCCGTGGCCAACGGGGTGGCCCCCGACATCGAGGACGTGCTGGGCACGGTGCGGCGGGCCCACCCCGCCCACGAGCTCGTGGTGGGCGACCTGGGACCGGTGGTGGGTGCCCACGCCGGCCCGGGCTCGGTCGGCGTCAGCTTCATCACGGCCTGACGCCGCACCCGGTCCGACCCCGGGGCGGCGGTGCCGGTCCAGGCCGCCACGGCGGGGGGGCCGACTAATCTCGACCCCATGGAAGACCAGGCCACGAGCCCTCCTCCCGGCACGCGCCCCGAGGACGGGCCCATCCCGGCGCCGGCCGAGGCGGAGTGGCCGGCCAAGGTGGCCGACACCATCGAGGACGTGGTGGGTGCGGTGTCGGACCGCCTGGTGCGCCCCCTCACCCTGGTGGCCCGGGGCGTGGTCTTCGGCGTGGTGGCAGCCACCATGGCCCTCGTGCTCGTCGTCCTGGGCATGATCCTCCTGGTCCGCCTGCTCGACGTGTACGCCTTCGGGGGCCGCGTGTGGGCCTCGGACACCGTCCTGGGGGGGGTCCTGGTGGGGGTGGGTGCCTTCGCCTGGTCCAAGCGGGCCGGCCGGGTGGAGGGCTGAGATGCCCGAGACCCGCGACGTGGTCATCCTGGGATCGGGGCCGGCCGGCCTGACCGCCGCCATCTACACGGCGCGCGCCAACCTGGCCCCCCTGGTGGTGGAGGGGGAGCCGTCCTCCACCAGCGACCAGCCCGGGGGCCAGCTCATGCTCACCACCGAGGTCGAGAACTACCCCGGCTTCGTGGACGGCATCCTCGGCCCGGAGCTCATGACCAGCTTCCGCGCCCAGGCGGGGCGCTTCGGCGCCACCTTCCTCAGCCGCAAGGCCCGGCGGGTGGACCTGTCGGGCTCCCCCTTCGGGATCTGGACCGAGGGCACCGAGGGCGAGCCCGACGTGGTGGCCCGGGTGGTGGTGGTGGCCACCGGGGCCCGCTCGATCATGCTCGGCGTCCCGGGGGAGGCGCGACTGCTCGGTCACGGCCTCTCCACCTGCGCCACCTGCGACGGCTTCTTCTTCCGGGGCCAGCAGATCGCCGTCGTGGGGGGCGGCGACTCGGCCGTGGAGGAGGCCCTGTTCCTCACCCGCTTCGGCGAGCGCGTCACCCTGGTGCACCGCCGCAAGGAGCTGCGGGCCTCCAAGATCATGCAGGACCGGGCCTTCGCCAACGACAAGATCGACTTCCGCTGGGACAGCGTGGTCACCGAGATCGTGGGTGAGGACAAGGTGACCGGGGCCCGCCTGCGCAACGTGGTCACGGGGGAGGAGAGCCTCCTCGAGGCCCACGGCGTGTTCGTGGCCATCGGCCACGCCCCCAACACCGACGTCTTCGCCGGGCAGCTCACCACCGACGAGGCGGGCTACATCGTCACCACCGAGGGCACCCGCACCAACGTGGACGGCGTCTTCGCCTGCGGTGACGTCCAGGACCACGTCTACCGCCAGGCCGTCACGGCGGCCGGCTCGGGCTGCATGGCCGCCCTCGACGCCGAGCGCTGGCTCGACGCCCACTGACCCCCGGCCCGGGCACGGCGCCGACGCCGGGTGGCGGGAATGCCGCACGGGGTGCGGGCGTTGCACGAACCGATCGCATCGGAGCCACCGGTGACGGTGGCGAAGGAGGACCGAACCATGAGCGAGGGGATCACGACCCTGAGCGACGCTACCTTTGACGAGCATGTCAAGGCCGCCGACACCCCGGTGCTGGTGGACTTCTGGGCCGAGTGGTGCGGTCCGTGCAAGATGATCGCCCCCGTCCTGGAGGAGATCGCGGCGGAGCACGGGGGCAAGATCGCCGTGGCCAAGCTCAACATCGACGACAACCTGGACGTGACGCGCCGCTACGAGGTGATGAGCATCCCGACCCTGCTCCTGTTCAAGGACGGGGAGCCCGAGGTCCGCATCATCGGGGCCCGGGGCAAGGCCCAGCTCCTGCAAGAGCTTCAGGCGTACCTGTAACCGGCCGCGACGCCCTTCCCCTCGGTCCCGGATCCGGGGGGGGCGCCGTCACCGACCTCCAGAGCCGGCTGGGCCAGCTCGGCCTGCCCACCGCCCCCGACCCCGAGGGCACCTACGGCACGGGCACCAAGGCCGCCGTGGAGGCCTTCCAGTACCGGCGGGGGCTGCGGGTGGACGGGGTGTGCGGCACCCAGACGTGGTCGGCCCTGGTGGAGGCCGGGCTGCGCCTGGGCGACCGCTTCCTGTACCTGCGCCGCCCCATGCTGCGGGGTGACGACGTGGCCGAGCTCCAGCAGCGCCTCTCGGCCCTGGGCTTCGACACGGGCCGGGTGGACGGCATCTTCGGCCCCCTCACCTCCACCGCCCTGGCCGACTTCCAGCGCAACACCGCCCTGCCCGTGGACGGGATCCTCGGGGCCAGCACCTTCCTGGAGCTGCGCCGGGTGACCCCCCGCCACGGCGACCCCGAGCTGGTGAGCACGGTGCGCGACCGCGACCGCCTCCGCCGCTCCCCCCGCACCCTGCTGGGGCGGCGCATCGCCATCGGCGAGGAGGGCGGGCTCGACGTCCTGGTCAGGGCCGTCCGCCGCCGCCTCACCGTGGTGGGGGCCCACGTCGTCCCCATCCTCCATCCCGATCCCTCGGCCCAGGCGGCGGCGGCCAATGCCGCCGGGGTCGACGTCTTCCTCGGCCTCCGCCTCGACCTCAACCACGCACAGTGCTCAGTCGCCTACTATTCGGGCTACAGCTACGAGTCGGCCGGGGGGCGGCACCTGGCCGAGCTGGTCCACGCCCTGGCCGTGGCCGCCCTGGGGGTGCCCGCCGGTGGCGTCAAGGGTATGGCCGTGGCCGTCCTGCGGGAAACCCGCATGCCTGCCGTGGTGTGCGAGATCGGACCCCCCCATCTCGTCGTGCGCCACAGCGGAGCCCTGGCCGACGCCCTGGCCCAGGCCTTGGTGGCGTGGGCGGCGACGCCCGTCGACTGACGGGTCGCCCCGGCCCCCCGGGGACGGACGTCGACGTTGTCCACAGGGTCATGCACAGGGTGTGGACCGTCTGCACATGCGCTGAAGGGTTAGGAGGGAATCCCGCATCCTCCCTGGTCAACGCCCTATTCCGCCCATCGCCGGGGCGATCGCCGCCCGGGCCGCGGGGCCGTCAGGCGCCCGCCGTGCCCACCATGAGCTTGTAGATCCGCTCCAGGTCCTCGAGGGTGGCGAAGTCGATGACCACCCGCCCCCGCTTTGCCCCCATCTCGACCTTCACCCTGGTGTTGAGGCGGGTGGAGAGGAGCTCCTCGAGCTCGAGCACCCCGGGAGCGGGCAGCCGGCGGCGCACGGTGCCGCCGGGCACGGTGCCCGGGCCGGCCTGGAGCTCGTCACCCGGGGCGATCCCGGCGCCGTTGACGCTCCCGGCCGGGTCGGCCTCCTCGAGCACCTCGCCTGCGCTGTGACGTCGGACCGCCTCCTCCACCGAGCGCACCGTGAGACCCTCGGCCACCACCCGCTTGGCCATCTCCTCCTGGAAGCTCCGGTCGGGGGTGCCGAGCAGGGCCCGGGCATGTCCGGCGGAGAGGACCCCGTCGGCCACGGCCCGCTGGACGCCGGCCGGCAGCTGGAGGAGGCGGAGGGTGTTGGTGACCACGGTGCGGCTCTTGCCCACCCGGCTCGCCACCTGCTCGTGGGTGTAGCCGAACTCGTCCACCAGCTGCTGGAAGGCGCTGGCCTCCTCCAGGGGATTGAGGTCCTCACGGTGGAGGTTCTCGACCAGGGCCTGCTCCAGGCTGTGGACGTCGGTGGCGTTCTGGACCAGCACGGGGATGGTCTGGAGGCCGGCCCGGCGGGCCGCCCTCCAGCGGCGCTCCCCGGCGATGAGCTCGTACTCGTCGTCCCCCGTCTCCCGTACCAGGATGGGCTGGAGCACCCCCACCTCCCGGATGGACGAGGCCAGGCTGGTCATGGCCTCCTCGTCGAACCGGGTACGGGGCTGGAGCGGGTTGGGCCGGATGCTGGTCATGGGCACCACCCGCAGGACCGAGGCCCGGTCCCTGGTCTCGGTGGGGATGAGCGCCCCGAGACCCTTGCCCAGTCCGCTACGACGCGACACCGCTGACCTCCTTGGCGAGCTCCCGATAGGCGATGGCTCCCCGTGAGCTGGGATCGAAGGTGGTGATGGGCTGGCCGAACGAGGGCGCCTCCGAGATCCGCACCGTCCGGGGGATGACGTTGCGGCACACCTTGCTGCCGAAGTGGGCCCGGACCTCGTCGGCGACCTGCTCGGCCAGCTTGGTGCGACCGTCGTACATGGTGAGGACGATGGTCGACACCTCGAGCTGCTCGTTGAGGTTGGACTGCACCAGGTGGACGTTGCGCAGGAGCTGCCCCAACCCCTCCAGGGCGTAGTACTCGCACTGGATGGGCACCAGGACCTCCTGGGCCGCGGCCAGGCCGTTCACGGTGATGAGCCCGAGCGAGGGAGGGCAGTCGATGAGGACGTAGTCGAAGTCACCCGACACCGACTCCAGGGCCCGCCGGAGCTTGAGCTCCCGGCTGAAGGTGGGCACGAGCTCGATCTCGGCCCCGGCCAGGTCGATGGTGGCGGGGGCGACGAACAGGTTCTTCATGCTGGTGGGCACCACGGCGTCCTCGAGCTTGGCGTCCCGCATGACCACGTCGTACATGGAGAGCTCGAACGAGTGGCCGTCGATGCCCAGCCCGGTGGTGGCGTTGCCCTGGGGGTCGAGATCCACCACCAGGACCCGGAACCCCAGCTCGGCCAGGCCCGCTCCCAGGTTGACCGCTGTGGTGGTCTTCCCCACGCCACCCTTCTGGTTGGCCACGGCCAGGATGCGGGGCACGGCCCTGGGAACGTAGGCACCGGGCGTGGGATCGGCGTCGGCTGCGGGCACGCCGGCCCAGTCCACAGGGGCAGGACCGCTGTCCCGGGTCCGTCGCCCGGCCGGAGCCGGGGCGGGGCCGGCCTCGTCCTCCACGCCCGGTGGCTCCTCCACCCCGATGACCTGGGCCTGCGACGGCGGGGCGGAGGCTGGGGCCACCTCGGCCGGGGCCTGCGCCCCGCCGGCGGCCGGGGCCGGCTCGCCATGGCCCTGCGTGACCTGGGAGTCCCCCTCTTCCTGGCCGGTCGGCGCCGCACCGGTGTCCTCGTAGAGGGAGTCGGCCACGGAGACGGGATCGTTGACGGGCCCCAGGATCACGATTCCCTCGTCGTCCTCCAACGCTCGTCCCTCGTCCTCGACCCCACCGGGCCGGTCGGTGGCGGGCACCGCCCCGGTCCAACGTTTTCCCTGGTCAGACCGATGGTCCCTGCCTCGTAGCCGGACGCGCACGATCAGACCTCCCAACGGTGCTGATTTACGGGCCCCATCCTCCCCATCGCCGGTGTCGGGGTCAAGACTCCCCACCCCGCCCGGGACGTTTTTTGTGCCCCAGGCCGGCGCCGGGCGTCAATCCACGGCGGGGGCGGGATCGGGCAACGCCGCTGGACCGTCCTGGCCGACGTCCGATTCGGCGGTTCCCGATGCGGGGTGCAGTCGCCCCTGGTACCGGGAGCACATGGTCTCCAGGCGGCCGTGGCTGTAGCCGTCGACGTCGGGGGACAGGTGGCGCCGAAGGAGGGGGAGGAGCTCGTCCCGCAGGTAGCTGCCCCGGGCCATCCACTGGAAGTAGTGGCGACCGCCGTGGTGGTAGGGGCCGTACAGCTTCCCCCCCGGAAACGTGCGCTCGATCCACCGGAAGAGCGCCTCGTGCCGGGTGTGCATGCGGAGGGTCACGTGGGGCTGCCGACCGTCCCCACCGAAGTGCCCCTCGCCCACCAGCAGGCCCACGAGCAGGCCTTCCTCGAAGTCTGTGGTCACCAGGCACGCTCCCGACCGCCCACCTACGGGGGCTTCCACGGGTTGTTTCACCGTAAGGTATCACGTGGAACACCGGCACGGAGGATCTGGTCCGTGGGGTGTTTCACCGTCAGGATTCACGTGGAACACCTGCAATTCAGGGCCCCTGACCAGGAAGAACTACATCGGTGTGCTCAATGGTGAGATTTGTCCGGGCGCAGGCTCCACAACGGGCGCTTGGCCGCCATCCCCGGTCGGCGGGGGAAGCGGCCGGGGCACGCCGTGGCCTGGCGGAGCACCTGATAGCCGTAGTCGTGGCGGGCCACGCCCACCGGGACCAGGCCGAGCGTGGCCAGGCCGGCAGGCGGCCAGCGCACCGGGTCCCCGGACACCTCGGGCTCCGACCCGGGGGCGGGGGACGAGGAGGTGGGCGGCTCCGACACCACCAGGAGGCCGGACCCCGGAACCAGGAACGGTGACGCGCACTCGGCCGTGACGGGAGGAGGACCGAACGACCGGGCCACCACCAGGTCGACACCGGCCCTGAGGCCCTCCTCCCCGACGGCCGCCTCGGCCCGGAGCGGCACGACCCGTACCCGGCGGCCCCAATCGAGGGTCTGCACCGCCTCCTCCAGGAAGCGGGCCCGGCGCTGGGAGGCCTCGACCAGGAGACCCTGGGACTCCGGCCAGCACGCCGCCAGGACCAGGCCGGGGATCCCCCCGCCGGAGCCCAGGTCGAGCCAGCACGAGGGACGGGGACCCACTCCGGAGCCGGTCCGGTCCCCGTCGTCACCGATGGCGGGTCGGGGAGGACCGGGGGCGGCCCAGCTGTAGGCGCGGACGAAGCCGACGGCGTGCTCGACCTGGTCCTCGACGGGACGGTCCCCCAGCAGACCCCGGAGGCGGGCCGATCGCAACACGTCCAGCAGGGACGCCGGAGCGGAATCGCCGTCCGGGAGGAGGACCGGGCCGCTCACCGGACCCGGTCCCGGATCGTCCCGGGGCGGGTCAGCCGACCTGCTCCTCCCCGGACGCGACCACGGCAACGGGGGCGATGACGATGTAGCGACGAGGGTCCTCGCCCTCCGACCGGGTCATCAGGCCCTCGATGGCGTTCACGGTGTCGTGGACGACCTTGCGGTCGGCGGCCGACATGGGCTCCAGCGCCCGCTCGGATCCCGAGGCCAGGACCTCCTCGGCGATCTGCTGGGTGAACCGCTGGAGCGCCGCCACCCGCTTGGCCCGGTACCCGGCCACGTCCACCACGATCCGGCTGCTCTGGCCCCCGGTCCGCTTCTGCACGAAGGTCCGGGCCAGCTCCTGCACCGCCGCCAGGGTGGCGCCGCCGGGTCCGATGAGGACCCCCAGCTCCGGGCCCTCGACCACCACTTCCGCCGTCTCCTCGTCGACCGTCCGGGTCGAGACCGAGGCTTCGAGGCCGAGCTCGTCGATCATCCCGGCGATGAACCCCCTCGCCGACTCCACCTGCTCTTCGAGCGACAACTCCTCGGTCACTGTCTCCTCCTTCGCCGCGGCGGACGGCCGTGGGTTCCTGGCCCTGCTCGGAGGGCGGGGCGTCTCCCCACCCTCCTCTGTGGCTTCCTCGACGGCCTCGTTCCCGACTGCGCCGCCACCGGAGGGGCCCCGACCTCCCCGGGACCGTGACCGGCGGCGGCGGGTCGACGCCGAGCCGTTGGCTGAGTCCGCGCCGACGTCGCCGGTGGTCGGGGTCCCGTCGCCCTCTGCCACCGCCGTCGCCGCCGTCGCCGCCTCCCCCGTGCGGCTGCCCGAGCGGGACCGTCCAGCACCGCCCGAGCGACGGGCGCCTTCCCGCTCCCCCTGGCGCCGGGTCCTGGTCCGCTTGGGACGGGGGCTGGTGGGCCGCACCCGGGCCCGCACCCGGGCCTCACCCCGCATGCGCCCGAACAAGCCCGCCTTCGGCTCGCTCACCACCACGAACTCGGCGTCGGCGTCGTCCACCCCGAGCTGGTCCAGCGCGGCGTCCTTGGCCTCCTCGATGGTGCGTCCGGTGGTCTCCACCCACTCCATGGCTCAACGTGCCTTTCTCGGACGCTTGCGGGCCGAGCGGTTCTGGGCCGGGCCCTTGGGATCGCCGACACCGTTCTGCGCCGCCGTGCCGTTGGTCCCCGGCTTGGATCCGCCCGCAGCGGGTCGGCGGGGCGCCCCGTTCGAGCCGTTGCCGCGTTGCGTCGAACTCGTGCCACGATCGGTGTCGCCGGGCGGCTTGCCCGTGCGCCTCCCCGATCCGGCCTGGCCGGTCTTCCCCCCACCTGGTCCGGAGCCACCCCCGGTCGAGGGTTTGGCACCGTTGCCGCCCGGGGCCGCCGCCCCCTCCCCGGCCGTGACGCCTCCGGCGTCCCCTTCGGTGGCGCCCCCGGGGCCGTCCTTCCGGGTCTTGTCCCCGCTGCCCCCGGTGGAGCGTCCGGCACGGGTCGTCCCAGGGCCGAGGGCCTTGGGACGAGCGGCGGTCCCGCCCGCCACCTGGCGGGCCTGCTGCTGCTCGAGGGCCCGCTTCTGGGCGTCGGCCATGCGCTCCATGAGGGACCTGCGGGGGCCCCCGCCGTCGCGGCCGGGGAGGACCCCGGTCCGCCCGCTGGGCTTCCGGTCGAGGATGCCCGACCGGAAGATGGCTTCTTGGATCCCGATCCGGCACAGGCTGGACACGACGAAATAGACGTTGACGCCGGCCGAGATCCTCAGATAAATGATGGCGAAGATGATCGGCATATAGCGCTGCATCATTTGCATCTGTGGATTGGCCTGCGCCGCGGCGGGGTTCCTGCTGTTGAGCTGGCGCATTTGGAAGTATTGGAGGCCGATGGCCACGAGCACGATGGCGCCGTAGGGGATGGCGTCGACCCAGGACGCATGGTGCGAGAACAGGGTCCCGGCCATGTCGAGGCCGAAGGCCTTCATGTGCCCGTTGGACGCCACGAGGTTGGCGTAGAGCTTGGTGTGGTGGGAGATATAGCGCGGTTCGGAGATGATCTTGCCGTGCGATTTGACGGTATTGGTCAGACCCCGGATTACGCCGTAGAGGACCACGAAGACCGGGAGCTGGATGAGCATCGGGAGGCAGCCACCGGCAGGATTGATGTTGTGCTCTTTGTAGAGCTTCATCATCTCTTCGTTGAGGGTGGTCCGGTCCCCCTTGTACTTGGCCTGGATCTTCTTGAGCTCGGGCGCCACCCGCTGCATGGCGATGGTGGAGCGGGTGCTCTTGACCGTGAGCGGCGCCGTCACGACCATGACGGCCACCGTGAGCAGGGCGATGGCCACCGCGAAGTTGGGGACCGCGGCGTAGAAGAACGCCATGATCCAGGCCAGCGCCTCGTACAGCGGCTGGAAGACCTGGCCGACGGTGCTCCCCAGGAGCACGGCGTGGATCATCGAATCACCTCTCGCACGGGCCCGGCTCAGTCCGGGACGGGGTCGACGCCCCGGCCGCCCCAGGGGTGGCAACGCCCCAGCCGGCGCACCGCCAGCCACGACCCCCGCCCCGCGCCGTGGCGCTCGAGCGCCTCGGCGGCGTAGTCCGAGCAGGTGGGCAGGTAGCGGCACGGAGAGGGCCGGCCGGCAC
>DATJOV010000327.1:0-12039 GCA_035506735.1 Acidimicrobiales bacterium
ACGTGGCCAACTTCCCCCAGCTCGGCAACTCCATCTTCTCCATCATCTTCAACTTCGTGGTCCACCCCAGCCGGTGGCTCAAGACGGTGTTCGCCCGCACCCGCTGGACCTACTACGCCCAGCTGTTCTGGCCCGTGGCGCTCCTGGCCTTCCTCGAGCCCGTGGTCCTGCTCATCGCCATCCCCCAGCTGCTGGTCAACACCATCTCGGGGACGAGTGACGCCTACAACATCCACTACTTCCTCACCTCGATCGTCGTGGCCGGCATCTTCCTGGCCACGGTGGAGGCGTGCGGGCGCTGGGGCCGCAGTCCCGGGGGACGGCGCTTCATGGTGGGGCTCACGGTGGCCGCCGCCCTGGGGGCCAACGTGGCCTGGTCGCCCTCCCCCATCAGCGTCAACTTCCACAGCGGCTACTGGGACCCGCCCCACCCCCAGGACCAGGCCATCAACGAGGCCATCCAGATCGTGCCCAAGAACGCGGCGGTGTCGGCCAGCTTCAACATCGACGACCACCTCACCCACCGCGTCACGGTGTACGAGTTCCCGAACCCCTGGATCGTGCAGAACTGGGGCATCGACCTGCGCCACCCCCCCAATCCCGCCACCGTCGACTGGCTCGTCCTCGACACCCGGGCCATCGGGACCGACAACCCCCTCGTGCCCGCCCTGGAGCGACGGGAGTTCACCGTCGTGTTCGACCAGGACGGCATCCTCGTCCTGCACCGCGTCCGTCCCGGCGTGCCCAACGACCACGACTGGCCCTAGGAGCGCGGGGCGGCGGGCGGCGGGCGGCCCGAGGCGAAAAGGCCGTCCCCGGCGAGCGCTGCAGGCGCTGAGACCCGCGCTGCTCGCCGGGGACGGCGGGGATGCGTCCTAGGTGGGCGGCACTCCAGACGCATCCAGGGGGAGGACCCGAAAAGGGGGCAACCCCACGTCCCAGCATGATCCGCCCCGACCCCGGCGGTGCAGGGCCCAAAGTCCCGGAACGGGCGGCGTCCGGCCCCATTGGGCTACAACGGGCGTCGTGCCCCCCGATCCGACACCTCCCAGCACACCGCGACGGCGACGCACCGTGGCCGTCACCGGCTCGGCCTCCGGGATCGGCGCCGCCGTGGTGGCCCGCCTGGTGCGCAGCGGGACGGCGGTGGTGGGCGTCGACCGGCACCACTGCGACGTGGTTGCCGACCTGTCCGACCCCGACGGTCGCCGGGCCGCCGTGGAGGGCCTGGCGGCGGCGAGCGGGGGGATCCTCGACGGCCTGGTGGCCTGCGCCGGCATCGGGCCCCAGGTGCGCCCCACCGAGGCCATCGGGGCCGTCAACTACTTCGGGGCCCTGGCCGTGGTGGACGGGGCCCTGCCCCTCCTGGAGCGGGGCGAGGCCCCGGCCGCCGTGGTCATCTGCTCCAACTCGGCCACCATCACCCCCCCGCACCCCGACCTGGTGGCCCGAATGCTCGAGGGCGACGAGGCCGGGGCGGCCGCCCTGGCGGCCGGGCTCGACGGCCCCACCGTCTACGGCATGAGCAAGCTGGCCCTGTCACGGGCCCTGCGCCGCAGGGCCAAGGTGTGGGGGAAGGCCGGGGTGCGCCTGAACGGCGTGGCCCCCGGACCGGTCGACACCCCCCTGCTGGCGGGCGGGCTCGAGGACCCCGTGCTGGGGCCGCTCATCGACGCCCTGCCGGTGCCGCTCGGGCGCCGGGCCACCCCGGACGAGATCGCCGGCGCCGTGGGCTTCCTCCTCGACCCGGCCAACGGCTACGTCCACGGCTCGATCCTCTTCGTGGACGGCGGGAGCGACGCCCTGCTCTGTCCCGACCGCCTCTGATCCGGACCGGGGGGCCGGCGCCGGGCTCACCCGTCCTCGCCCCGCACCGGGCCCCGGTCGCGCTTGCGGGCGGCCCGGCGACGCTTGTCCTCCAGGCGCCGGCGCCGGGCCCCGGCCGAGGGGGCGGTGGGGACCCGGGTGCGCTGCACCGCCAGGGCCGCCGCCAGCCGGGCGGCCAGGCGCTCCAGGGCCAGGTCACGGTTGCGGGACTGGGAGCGCTCGTCCCCCGCCGCGGCCCGCACCGTGGGGCCCAGGCGCTCCAGCAGCCGGGCCCGCTGGCGGGGGCCGAGGGAGGGGGAGGTGGCCACGTCGAAGCGCACCTCGGCCCGGGTGCTGCTCCGGTTGGCGTGCTGGCCCCCCGGGCCCCCGCTGGGGGTGAAGCTCCACACCAGCTCGTCCAGGGGGATGGCCAGGCTGCGCGTCACCCGCAGCACCCCCGTCTCGTCGCCGGGAGCGGCCACCTCAGGCCCCGGCGGCCGCCACCGGGTTCTCCAGGACCCCGACCCCCTCGACCTCGATGCGCACCACGTCGCCGGGCACGAGCCACCGGGGAGGGTCGAAGGACTGGCCCACCCCGGCCGGTGTGCCGGTGGAGAGGACGTCGCCGGGTTCGAGGGTGAACACGGTGGAGAGGTAGGCGACCTGCTCGGCGCAGGAGAAGAGCATCTGGGCGGTGGAGGCGTCCTGGCGCAGGTCGCCGTTGACCCAGGTGCGCAGGCGCAGGGCCTGGGGGTCGCCCACCTCGTCCGGGGTGACGAGGAAGGGCCCGCACGGGCCGTGGGTGTCGAAGGACTTGCCCAGGGTCCAGGTGGGCGTGCGCCGCTGCCAGTCCCGCACCGAGACGTCGTTCATGACGGTGAAGCCGGCCACCACGTCCATGGCGGCGTCGACCGGCACGTGCCGGGCCCGGCGCCCGATGACCACGGCCAGCTCGCCCTCGTAGTCGACCTGGTCCGACACCTCCGGGATCTCGATGGGGTGGCGCGGGCCGACGACGCAGGTCCGCTGCTTGTTGAACCAGAGCTGGAACTCCGGGCGCGTGGCCCCGGTCTCGGCGATGTGCTCGGCGTAGTTGAGCCCGATGCCGAGCACCTTGGCCGGGTGCGGGACGGGGGCGTGCAGGACAACCTCCTCCAGGGCCAGGCGCCGGGCCCGGCCCGACGCCGCCGAGGCGGCCCGTTCCAGGGCGGCGGGCTCGCCCACCAGGAGCTCGGTCATGTCCCGGGGCAGCCCCACGGCGGGGTCGGTGAGGTCGACGACCTCGTCGCCCGCCACGACCCCGGTGCGGACGGCGGCGGGCTCGGCGGGGTCGACGAAGCTCACCAGGCGCATGCGACGCACCCTATCGACCCGGCGGACCGGCCGACCCGGGCAGGGTGGAGCGGGCGACCGCACCGCTCCACCTGCTAGAGAGAACAGCCATGCCGGCTTCGCTCGCCCCCAAGGTGGCCCTGGTGACGGGGTCCTCGAGCGGCATCGGGGCCGCCACGGCCCGGGCCCTGGCGGCCGAGGGGGCCGCCGTGGTGGTGAACTCGGCCCGCTCGGTGGAGGCGGGCCAGGCCCTGGCGGCCGAGCTCCCCGGGGCGTCCTACGTACGGGCCGACATCGCCGACGAGGCCGAGGCGGCGGCGCTGGTGGCGACCGTGGTCGAGCGCCACGGCCGCCTGGACGTGCTCGTCAACAACGCCGGGACCACCGAGGTGATCCCCCACAACGACCTCGAGGCCGCCTCCCCGGCCGTGTGGCGCCGCATCTTCGACGTGAACGTGGTGGGCACGTGGCAGGTCACGGTGGCGGCCGTGCCCCACCTGCGGGCCCACGGCGACGGCGTGGTCGTGAACGTGTCCTCGGTGGCGGGCCACGCCGCCCGGGGCAGCTCCATCCCCTACGCCGCCTCCAAGGCGGCCCTGAGCCACATGACGGTGCTCCTGGCCAACGTCCTCGGCCCCGAGATCAGGGTCAACGCCGTGGCCCCGGGCCTGGTGGACACCCCCTGGACGGCGGACTGGGACCTGGTGCGGGAGTTCGTGCGGACCCAGACCCCGCTGCAGCGCTCGGGGGAGCCCGAGGACATCGCCCACGTCATCGTGGGCCTGGTGGGGGCCCGCTACGTGACGGGCGAGATCGTGGTGGCCGACGGGGGGCTGCGCCTGCGCTGAGAGGCCGGCACCGACGGGCCCCGCCGAGCGGGTCTGGCCCCGGTCGGGTGGGCCTTGCCAAGATGGCCGGCCATGGACTTCGACGTGTGGCTGCCCACCGCCAACCCTTTCGCCACCCCCGACTACCTGGCCGCCGTGGCCCGGGAGTGCGAGGCCCGCTCGGTGGCCACGCTGTGGGTGGGCGAGCACGCCGTGAGCTTCGAGCACTACGCCTCGAGCTACCCCTACGCCGAGAACGGGGCCATGCCCCTGCCCCCGGGGTCGGGCCTGCTCGAGCCATGGACCACCCTGGCCTTCCTGGCCGCCTGCACCAGCCGGGTACGGCTCGGCACGGCCATGTGCCTCCTCCCCCAGCGCAACCCCGTCTACTGCGCCAAGGAGGTGGCCACCGTGGACTGGCTGTCGGGAGGGCGTGTCGACTTCGGGGTCGGCGTGGGGTGGCTGCGCGAGGAGAGCGAGGCGGTGGGCGTGCCCTGGCCCGGTCGCGGCGCCCGCACCGACGAGTACCTCGAGGTGCTCCGGACGCTGTGGTGCGAGGACCCCTCCTCCTTCCACGGCCGCCACTACGACCTGCCGGCGTGCTCGATGCACCCCAAGCCCCTCCAGGACCCCCACCCCCCCGTGCACGTGGGCGGGGAGTCGACCGCCGCCCTGCGCCGGGTGGCACGCCGGGGCCAGGGCTGGCACACCTTCAACCGCGCCCCCGAGGACCTCCCCGAGGTGCTGGGTCGCCTGGACGAGCTGCTGGCCGAGGAGGGGCGCCGGCGCGCCGAGGTGCGCATCACCGTGTCCCCCTACTTCAAGCCCCTCGACCCCGACGCCGTGGCCCGCTACGCCGAGGCCGGCGCCGACGCCGTCTCGGCCATGGTCTTCGCCCTTTCGGCCGAGGACGTCCCCGCCGCCTTCGAGGCGCTCGAGCCCTGCCTGGCGCGCGCCGCCGCCTGCTGAGTCAGGCGGCATCGCCCCCGGCGGCGCCGGTGTCGCCGGGGTCGCCGCCGTGCCCGGTGCCGTGGGCGTCGGCCCGGCTCGGCAGGAGCGCCACGGCCAGGGACGCCCCCACGGCCACCACCACCGCCCCGACCACCAGGGCCAGGTCCATGCCGCTCACGAAGGAGCGCCGGGCCAGCGCTGCCAGCTCGCCCCCGAGCGTCCCCCCCAGGCGCTGGGCCACCTCCAGCGCCCCCAGGAGCGAGCCGTCGATGACGCGCAGGATCGGGCCGGGCACGGCCCGATGGGCCAGGACGGGGCCGATGCGGTCCTGGTAGCGGGTGGACAGCAGGCTGCCGAGCACCCCCACCCCGAGGGCCCCGCCCAGCTGGAGGGCGGTGCCGTTGGTGCCCGAGGCCACCCCGGTGCGCTGGCGGGGCACCGAGCCCATGACCGAGTCCGTGCACGGCGCGAAGGCCAGTCCGGTGCCCACCCCGAGGAGCAGGAGGGCGGGGAGGGCGGTGCGGTAGGTGCCGTCCACCGTGGTGCGCGACAGGAGCCACAGGCCGGTGGCGATGCCGGCCATGCCCGTGCCCACCACGGCCTTGGTCCCCACGGCCCGCACCAGGAGCATGGACAGGGGCGCGGCCACGAGGATCACCGCCGCCACCGGCCCCACCCGGATCCCGGCGGCGAAGGGGCTGTAGCCCAGGGAGAACTGGAGCCACTGGGTGAGGAGGAACAGGGCGCCCATGAGGGCGAAGATCACGAACGAGAGCGAGGCGATGGCGGCCGAGAACCGGCGGGAGGAGAAGAACGACAGGTCGAGCATGGGGTGGCTGCTGGCCCGCTCCCACGCCACGAAGCCCCCCAGGACGAGGAGCGACCCCGACAGGGCGCCGAGCACCGGGGCCGACGACCACCCCCGGCTGGGAGCCTCGATGATGGACCACAGGAGGAGCCCCATCCCCGACGTGGACAGGACCCCGCCCACCACGTCGGGGCGCTTGGCCTCGCCGTCACGGGAGTCGGGCACGAGCACGAAGGCGGCGACCGCTCCCACCACGACGATGGGGACGTTGACGAGGAACACCGATCCCCACCAGTAGTGGGCCAGCAGCCAGCCCCCCACGATGGGCCCCACCGCCACCCCGATGCCCGTCGTCCCCGACCAGATGCCGATGGCCCGGGCCCTGTCCCCGTCGTCGACGAAGACGTTGGTCAGGATGGCCAGGGTCGACGGCATGATGGCGGCACCCCCCACGCCCATCGAGGCCCGGGCCACGATCAGCCAGTGGGTACTCCCGGCGAAGGCCGAGGCGGCGGAGCCGCAGCCGAAGACGAGCAGGCCGGCGAGAAAGACGCGCTTGCGCCCGATGTGGTCCCCCACGCTGCCCAGCACGAGCAGGAGCCCGGCGAAGACCACGGCGTAGGCGTCGACGACCCACTGCATCTGGCTCGAGGTGGCGTGGAAGGCCCGGGCGATCGAGGGCAGGGCCACGTTGAGGATGGTGTTGTCCAGGCTGACCACCAGGAGGCTGGTGCACAGCACCACCAGCACCCACCAGCGGCCCGACCGGCGCGGCCCCGGACCCGGACCCGGGGCCGGCGCTGCGGCCGGGCCGGGCGAGGGGGGCCGGGGCCCAGCGGTGATGGCCATGTGCACCTGCCCTGGTCGACGGCCGGGGGTCCGCCGGTGCGGGCCCTGGAACCATCGTCATGCGGTGGCAGCCCCCCGACCAGGGCCGTTGGACCCCCTCGATCCCGGGACCGGGAGTGACACGGGTGTAGTTTTGCAGCCACGGCGTGTGAGGAGTAGACGGGAGCGCGCATGCAGGACGTGGACGACGGACCACGGGCGGGACGCCGGCGGCTGACCGCCATCCCGTCCGAACGCGCCACCCCGCCCGCCGGCCGGCCCCGGGCGTCGGTGGTCCCCGCCACCCGACTCCTCGACGTGGCCTCGGCGCTGTCGGACGGGGCCACCAAGCTGCACGCCCGCCTGCGCCACCTCGAGCCGGCCGAACGCGACGCCCTGCTCGACGCCGTCACGGAGCAGGTGACCGTGATCCTGGGGCTGTGGGCCGACCTGGTTCGGGGCGTGGTCTCCTCCGACGAGCCCGGTCCCGCCCCGCAACCCACCGAGGCCGGGAGCGAGGCCGTCCGGGCCGTGCCCGAGGCGCCGCCCCGCGCCGTCGGTCCCCGGCGCAGCTCCCACGCCGGCGCCGAGGACGGCGAGACGGCCGACCTCCTGGGCCGGCTGTCGGGTGAGGACGTCGACGACGCCGCCGACGAGTTCGACGGCGACGACGAGGGCCGGGACCGGGCCCGGGCCGCCGGCGACCACCCCGCCCGCGTCCAGGGCGCCGCCCCCGTCCCCGCCGCCCCGGGGCCCGTGGTGCGACGGGCCGACGTCGAGGAGGTGCGCCACCTCGACCGCCACACCCGGGACGAGCTCACCGGCGTGCTCAACCGCAACGCCGGATTCAGCGCCCTGCACCGCGAGATCGAGCGGGCCCGGCGCAGCGGCGAGCGCTTCGTCCTCGGCTACCTCAACGTGGACGGCATGAAGCGGGTGAACGACGGGCGCGGGCCCCGGGCCGGTGACGAGCTGCTGCGCCGGGTGACCGCCGCCCTGCGGGCCACGTTGCGCTCCTACGACGTCATCGCCAGGCTGGGCGGGGACGAGTTCCTCTTCTCCCTGCCCGGGGCCGACCTCACCACGGCCGAGCTGCGGTTCAAGGAATTCGCCGTCATCCTGGCCGAGGACGCCCCGGGGGCGTCGGCCAGCGTCGGCTTCGCCGAGCTCGACCACGAGGACACGCTCGACGACCTGGTGGCGGCGGCGGAGTCGGCCATGCTCAAGGGCCGTCGCATCCGCCGGCGCGGCCGCGGCTGAGCGTCGCACCCGGCGGGTCCCGGCAGTGACGGAGCCCGGCGCCCCGGCGCAGGTCACGATGGAGCTCGACGGCGACGTGGCCGTAGTCACCCTGCGGCGACCGCCCCACAACCTGCTCACCGAGCCCGCCCTGGCCGCCCTGGCCGACGCCGTGCACGGGCTCCCCCCCTCCACCCGGGCCGCCGTCGTGTGCAGCGAGGGGCGCTCCTTCTGCGCCGGGGCCGACTTCCGCGCCGGCGACGCCCCCGACCCCACCGACGACGCCGGCTTCAACGCCCGCACCGGCGCCTTCTACGCCCAAGCGGTGCGCGTCTTCGCCGCCCCCGTGCCCCTGGTGGCGGCGGTGCAAGGTGCCGCCATCGGGGCCGGCTTCGGGCTGGCCCTGGCCTGCGACCTGTGCGTGGTGGGCGAGCGGGGCTTCTTCCAGGCCAACTTCGTGCGCCTCGGCATCCACCCCGGGTTCGCCCTGTCCCTGACCCTCCCCCGCACCGTCGGGCCCGGGCGCGCCGCCGAGCTCCTCCTCACCGGGCGCCGGGTGGGGGCGGGCGAGGCGGTGGAGATGGGCCTGGCCCAGCACCAGGTGGACGCGGGCGGGGAGCGGGACCGGGCCCTCGAGCTGGCCGCCACGGTGGCGGCGGGGGCGCCCCTGGCCGTGGCCGCCACCCGGGCCACGCTGCGGGCGGGGCTGGTCGAGGCGGCCCGCCAGGCCATGGAGCACGAGCTGGCCGAGCAGTCCGCCCTGGCCGGCACGGCCCACGCCCAGGAGGGCGTGGCCGCCATGCTCGAAGGTCGTCCACCGCGCTTCGTCTGATCCCGTCGGGCCGGCGGCGCCACGGCGGCGCTCGGCCACAATGGCCCCCGTGGACCGGGCCACCGTCGATGCCTACGACCGGCGTGGAGCGACCTGGGCGGCCCGGCGCACGCCGGTGCGGGCCGGCGACGCCCGGGCCTTCGCCCGCTCCCTGGCACCGGGCACCCGGCGCCTCGACCTCGGGTGCGGGGCCGGTCGCTACCTGGGAGAGCTCGGCACCCCGGCCGTGGGCATCGACGCCTCTCTCACCATGCTCGGGCTGTGCCGGGAGGCCGTGCCCGGTGTCCCGGTGGTCCTCGGCGACCTGGAGAACCTGCCCTTCGGGCGCCACACCTTCGGCGCGGCGTGGGCCAACATGAGCTACCTGCACGTGGCCCGGGACCGCCTCCCCGCCGCCCTGGCCCAGCTCCACGCCGTCCTGGTGCCGGGCGCACCCCTCGACCTGCAGGTGCTGGCGGGCGACTACGAGGGCGACGCCCTGCCCCAGGACGACGTGGGCGGCCGCTTCTTCGCGGCGTGGCGGCCCGAGACCCTGGGCGACGTCGTGGTGGGAGCGGGCTTCGAGCTCGAGTCGGTGGGCGTCCACGACGAGGTGGTGCGGGTCCGGGCCCGCCGGGGCCGCACCCTGCCCGACACCGTGGGGCCGGGCATGCGCCTGCTGCTGGTCGGGCTCAACCCTTCCGTCTACTCCGCCGACGCCGGCGTGGGGTTCGCCCGGGCCGGCAACCGCTTCTGGGGCGCCGCCGTGGCGGCGGGCATGACCGCACGCCCCCGCGACCCCTGGCACCTGCTGCGGGTCCACGGCGTGGGCATGACCGACGTCGTGAAGCGGGCCACGCCCCGCGCCGCCGAGCTGACCCCCGACGAGTACCGGGCCGGGATGGGGCGCGTCGAACGTCTCGTGACGTGGCTGGAGCCGGGGGCGGTGTGCTTCGTGGGGCTCGGCGCCTGGCGCGCGGCGCGTGACCGTGGCGCCCGGGCCGGCATCCAGCCCGAGGGCCTCGGGGGACGCCCCGTGTACGTCATGCCCTCGACGAGCGGCCTCAACGCCCACGCCACCCCGGCCGTGCTGGCCGAGCACGTCCGGGCCGCCCTGGCCCTGGCCGCCTCGGTCTGAACGGCGCCGGCAGCGGGCACGGTCCGCGCCGGCGCGCAGGGGGTCCGGTAGCGTCGACGCGGTGGTGGAGGGCCGCGACAGATCGGCGCGCGCTCGACCCATCGGCGTCCTGCCCATGGCGGCCACGGTGCGCGCCGCGCGCACCGGCGCCTTCGAGGACCAGGCCTCGGCCTCGGTCTACGCCCAGCACGTGGAGCCGGCCTTCGGGCGGCGCTTCGCCGAGCGGGCCCTCGACGCCCTGGCCGTGGTGCGCGGCATGCACGTCATCGACGTGGCCTGCGGCACCGGGATCTTCGCCCGCTCCGCCGCCCACGTCGTCGGCCCCACCGGACGGGTGGTGGGCATGGACCCCTCGCCCGCCGCGGTGGAGACGGCCCGGCGCATCGACGTCTCGAGCATCGTGGCGTGGGACGCCTGGCACGACGAGGGCCTCCCCTTCGCCCCGGGGAGCTTCGAGGTGGTGGCGTGCCAGCACGCCCTGCACCGCTTCGACGACCCCGCCGCCGTGCTGGGCGAGGCGGCCCGGGTGCTCGTGCCCGGCGGGCGCCTGGGCCTCACCACGTGGGGCCCCATCGAGGAGAACCCGGCCTTCGCCGCCCAGCTCGACGCCATCGTGGCCTCGGGCTTCGAGCACAGCGGGGCGGTCGAGGTGCTCCTCGACGCCTTCGCCCACCACCGCATGGACGACCTCGAGGCCCTGGTGCGGCGGGCCGGGTTCAGCGACGTGACGTGCCGCACGGTGCGCCTCCTCACCGCCCTGCCCCCCGTGGCCCAGTGGGTGCGCATCTATCCCTCCCTCCCCCCGCTGTCGCACGCCTGGGCCCAGGCGCCCCAGCGCGACCGGGTGCGCTTCCTGGCCCGGGCCACCGAGCTCCTGCGCCCCTTCGAGCACGAGGGGGTGCTGCGGGTGCAGGCCTCGTCCCGCCTGGTCGTGGCCCGCACCCCGCCCCGGTGACGGGGTGGGCGCGCCGGGCACGGCGCGGCCGGGACGCCCCGGGCGCGGCGTAGGCTGGCAGGGTGCCTGAGGACCGGGAGCGGCCCGACGACGTGGCACCGTCGGGCCCACCCCTCGAGACCACGTCCCCCGTCTACGGCTACACCCCCGACCCCGGGCCCCCGCCCTTCGGCCCCCCCGGTGCCGGCCCGACCTGGCCGGCCGGCCCGGCCTGGCCCGCCGGCGCAGCGCCGCCCACGGCGCCACCGGCGTCGGACTGGGGTGCGGTCCCCGGTGCCCCGCCGCCCGGCCCGGACCGGCCCGGTCCCGCCCGCCCCACGGGCGAGCGCACCGGCCGCCGCCGCCTCGTGGCGGCCGGCGTGGTGGTCCTGGTGCTGGTGGTGGTGGGTGGCCTGGTGGCCTACCTCATCACCTCGGGCCCCGGCCCGGTGCCGACCGTGTCGCCCGCCGCCCGCAGCCTGCTGCGGGCCTCGCTGGCGGCGGCCGAGAAGCGGGGCTCGTTCCACTACGTGTCGCGCTCGACGGCCCAGGGCCAGACCCAGGTGACGGTGGGCGACGCCGGGCGCGACGCCGGCACCCAGGTCATCACCATCGGGTCCGACACCTTCACCGTGGTGGTGCTGGGCACGGCCTGCTACTTCAAGGGCGACGCCGAGCAGATGGTCAACCAGCTCGGGCTGTCGCCCTCGGTGGCCGCCGCCCACAACGAGCAGTGGATCTCCCTGGCCCCCACCGACATCCCCTACGCCTCGGTCTACGCCGCCGTCACCACCCACCAGGCCCTGGCCGACAACGTGGCCTTCCTCCCCCACCGCCGCCTGGGCCGCTCGGTGCAGAGGGGCCAGCACGTGCTCGGCCTCACCGGGCCCCTGGTGAACATCAAGATCGCCGGGCAGGTCCAGAAGTCCAAGGGCACGGCCCACCTCTACGTCACGGTCTCCAAGCCCCACCTGCCCGTGTACTACACCGAGCGGGGCACGGTGGGTGGCGACAAGACCGTGTTCTCCATCACCTTCAGCCAGTGGGGCAGGCCCGTCACCGTCACCGCCCCGAGCGGCGCCATCCCCTTCGCCACCATCAACACCGGGACCGGCCCCACCGGCTCCACCGGCTCGGGCGGCGGGCCCTCCCTCGTGGCCACCTGAGCCGCCCGGCGGGCCGGCGGTTCAGGTGCTGCGGCGGTAGCGCCACACGGCCAGGGAGACGAACACCGCCAGCATCCCGAGCACCCAGGCCAGGGACTCGAGTACGAGCCCCCCGGCCGGGCCCAGCCCCGCAGCCGGGCCCACCTGCAGGGCCCGGGTGGCGTCGATCACCACGCCCAGGGGCTGGTGGGTGGCGAAG
>DATJOV010000328.1:0-6260 GCA_035506735.1 Acidimicrobiales bacterium
TCGTAGAGGGTGACCATGGTCCCGTCGAAGACGGCGTTGGACCGCTCCCACCGGCCCCGGTTGCGGAACACCGTCATGAGGGCCTCGGCCCCGCGCCGGGCGAAGGTGCGGGCCACGGCGCCGAGGTCGACGGTCAGGTAGGAGTCGCCGTAGAGGACGAAGAACGACTCGTCCAGCCCACCGCCCTCGACCGCCAGGCGCACCGCCCCGCCCGTGCCGCGCAGCTCGGGGCCCTCGTCGACGTAGTCGACCCGCACCCCGAAGCGGCTCCCGTCGCCCACCTCCCGGCGCACGGCCTGGCCCAGGTGGCCGATGCTGAAGACCACCCGGTCCACCCCCTCCGACGCCAGCCACTCGAGCTGCCAGTGGGCGAAGGGCCGCCCCGCCACCTCGAGGAGGCACTTGGGGACCTGCTCGGTGACGGGGAGCATGCGGGTGCCGAGGCCCCCGGCCAGGACCAGGCACTGCACGGGCGTGGTGGCGGCGCCCGCTCAGTCCCGCACGAGCAGGGAGGAGCCGTCGAAGTCGAAGGCGAAGCGCACCTCGCTCAGGCCCTCGGCCGCCATGGCGCCGCGCAGGGAGTCGAGGTCCTTGGCGTAGAAGAGGAGGAACCCCCCCGAGCCCGCCCCCACCAGCTTGCCCCCCAGGGCCCCGCTGCTCATGGCCAGCTCGTAGCAGTGGTCGATGCGGTCGTTGGACATCATCGACGATCGCCGGCGCTTGCGCCGCCAGTGCTCGTCCATGAGCTCGGCGAAGGCGGCGGTGTCGCCCCGCTCCAGAGCGGCCTTGGTGGCCAGGCCGTTCTCCTTCACGAAGTGGAGGCTCTCCACCATGTCGCGGTCGCCCGCCTCGGACTTGGTGCGCTGCTCGTCGAGCACCCTGTCGGCGGGACGGGAGAAGTGGGTGAAGAACATGCACATGTGCTCTTCGAGGTCCCGCAGGGTCTCGTTGGAGACCAGCAGGGGGGAGACCTGCACCTGGCCGTCGGGGGCGATCTCGAAGCAGGTGAGCCCGCCGAAGGCCGAGATGTACTGGTCCTGCTTGCCCACGGGACGGTGCAGGATGTCGATCTCGATGCGGCACGCCTCCTCGGCCAGGTTGGCCGCCGTGACGTGCTCGCGCTGGTGGGCGTAGAGGGCACGCAGCAGCCCCACCGTGAAGGCCCCCGAGGAGCCCAGGCCCGTCCCGGCCGGGATGTCGGCCACGCTCACCAGCTCGACCGACTTGCCGATGGGGTGCAGCCGCAGGGCCTCGCGGATGATGGGGTGCTCGATGTCGTCCACCTCGGCCACCCGCTCGAGCTCGGAGTACTTGAGGAAGTAGTCCCCGCCGAAGGTGCGGTTGATGGCGATGAAGATGTAGCGGTTGATGGCGGCCGAGATGACGAAGCCGCCGTGGGTGCCGTAGTAGGAGGGGAGGTCCGTCCCCCCGCCCCCCAGGGTGATGCGCAGCGGCGTGCGGGAGATGATCACGATCCCACCCCCCGCCCCACGGGCCCGGTCACAGGAGGTAGCCGGCGCGCACGGCGTCGTCGCGGAACATCCGCACCGTGTCGAGCGACACGTCCTCCAGGGTGCGCCCGAGCCCCTTCAGCTTGGCCAGGAGGTCGTGGGTGACGGTGATGATGTCGCACCCCGTGGCGGCCGCCTGGGGGACGTTGAGCACCTCGCGGGGGCTCGCCCACAGGAGCTCGACGGCGGGGTCGTCGGCCAGGAGGGCCGCCGCCTCGGTCATGAGGGGCACCGGGTCCCGCCCGGTGTCGGCGATCCGCCCGGCGAACACCGACACCACGGCCCCGCTCGTGCCGGCCAGGGCCTGGCCCACGGTGCGCACCTGCTCCAGGGTGAGGATGGCGGTCACGTTGAGGTGCAGGCCCTCGCCCGTGAGGGTGCGCACCAGCTCGGCCGAGCTCTCGCCCCGGGTGTTGGTGACCGGGATCTTCACGTAGACGTTGGGACCCCAGGCGCCGATGACGCGGGCCTGGGTGGCCATCTCGTCGAACTCGTCGGAGAAGACCTCGAAGGAGATGGGCTTGTCCGTGATGTGGTCCAGGACCTTGCGGGCGAAGCCGGGGTAGTCCTCCACCCCCGACTTGCGCATCAGCGTGGGGTTCGTGGTGAACCCCGAGATGAGCGGGTCCCGGCTCAGCGCCAGGATCCCCTCGAGATCAGCGCCGTCAGCGAAGACCTTGATGCCGTAGGGACGATGATCTGACACGGCCCCCCTCCTCTCCCTGCGATGTGCCGATGATCCAGTCCACCGCGGCCACGGGGTCGGGGGCCACGTGGTCGTAGCCCTCGGCCCGGCGCTCCTCGTAGCCGCGGTCAATGTACACCGTGGTGCAGCCCGCCTCCCGGCCCGCCGCGACGTCGGACCAGCGGTCACCCACCATGAAGCTGCGGCCCAGGTCGAGCCCGAGGTCGGCCGCCCCCGCCACCAGCATCCCCGGCTTGGGCTTGCGGCACCCGCACCCGTCGGCGTCGTCGTGGAGGCAGGCGTAGAGCCCGTCCACCTCCACCTGGCGGCGCACGGCGGCGTTGATGGCGGCCACCGCCCCGGCGCTCTGGCGGCCCCGGGCCACGTCGGGCTGGTTGGTGACGACCACCACGGCGAAGCCGGCCGAGCGCAGGCGGGCGCACGCCTCGGGCATGCCCGCCACCACCACCACGTCGTCGGGGGAGCCGGGCGGGTAGGGACGGCCGTCACGCACCACCGCCTCGTTCACCACCCCGTCGCGGTCGAGGAACACGGCCCGGCGCCCGGTGCCGCCCGCCCCGCTCACCGGAACCGTCCCGCCCGGGCGTCGGGGAGCATGGCCCGCAGCGACGCCTCCAGGGCCTGGCGCGACGTCATGGCGTTGGCCCACCCCAGGGCCCGGATGCGGTCCGTGGCGATGCGCACCACGGGGACGTCGCCCCGCCACCCCCGGTCCCCCCCGGTGTAGCGGTAGGCGGGGGGGTCGATGCCGAGCACCTCGACCACGAGGTCGGCGATCTCGGTCACGGTGATGTAGTCGCCCGTGGCCACATTGAAGGCGGCGAAGGGGCGCGGGGCCCGATCGCCCGCCAGGAGCACGGCGTCGACGATGTCGGACACGTGGACGTAGGACTTGCTCTGGCGGCCGTCGCCCAGGATGGCGAGCTGGGCCGGGTCGTCGAGGAGCCGGCGCAGGAAGTCGAAGCCCACGCCGTGGGTCTGGCGGGGCCCCACCACGTTGCCGAAGCGGAAGACGCAGGCGTTGAGGTCGAACATGAAGCAGTACGAGGCCAGCAGGGCCTCGCCTGCCAGCTTGCTGGCGCCGTAGGTGGAGACGGGGATGAGCGGCCCGTGGTCCTCGTCCGCCTCGACCTCGCCCAGGTCGCCGTACACCCCGCTGCCCGAGGCGTACAGGACCCGGGTCACGCCGGTGAGGCGGGCCGCCTCGGCCACGTGGTGGGTGAGGAGCGTGCCCTGGTCGAAGTCGACGGCGGGCTCGGTGGCGGCCCGGGCGATGTCGGGGTTGGAGGCCAGGTGGACGACGGTGTCGGCCCCCTCCATGGTCTTCACCAGGGTGTCGAGGTCACGCACGTCGCCCTCCACCACCCGCAGGCGCTCGTCCTCGACGTGGCCCTCGAGGTGCCAGTGCCGGCCCGAGGAGAAGTTGTCGTAGACGGTGACGGCCTCCACCGAGGGGTCCCCGAGGAGGCGGTCCACGAAGTGGCTGCCGATGAAGCCGGCCCCGCCCACGATGCAGGTGCGGGCGGGGAGGACCGGCACGGGCCGGGCCGGGGCGGGCCGGGTGGCGGAGCTCACCGCAGCGACTCCCACTTGGTGGGGGCGGCGGCCAGGGCCGGGTGGCTCACCAGGAGGTGCCACAGCACGGCGCACAGGCCCTCGGTGTGGGGGGTGACCCGCTCGGGATGGAGCGGGGGGACCACGATGCAGGCCGTGGCCGTGGTGGCCGTGAACCCCCCGTCGCGCCCCACGATGCCGAAGACGGCCGCCCCCCGCTCGGACGCCAGCTCCAGGGCCCGCACCAGGTTGACCGAGACGTTGCGCTCCCGGTTGCCGCCCCCCACCGAGAACACCAGCACGCCGTCGGCGGCGTCGAGGCGCGAGCAGCGCAGCCACTCGACGAAGGTGGTGTCCCACCCCTCGTCGTTGGTGCGGGCCGTGAGCTCGCTCACGTTGTCGGTGGGGGCGTAGGCCTCGACGCCGCACAGCTTGCGGAAGTCGTTCACGGCGTGCGAGGCGTGCCCGGCCGAGCCCCCCACGCCCAGGATGAAGAGGCGCCCGCCCCGCTGGCGCACCTCGGCGATCCCGGTGGCGCAGGCCTCGACGGCGGCGGTGTCGACCGAGGAGAGGATCTCCACGGACTCCTCGATGAAGGACTTGGCGAAGCTCATCGGCTCTCCGGGCGGTGGGTGCCCGGCCGGTGCCGGGGGCGGCGCGAGGCGGAGGCCGCCTCGGGACGGGGGACGAGGGCGCAGCGGACGGGGGGGCGCCGGGACGGGCCCGGGGTCGAGATCATGAACGCTCGGGCCGCATGGTACTGGTCGTCGCCGGCCCCCCCGGCCATCCCGGTCACCCCATGGTGTCGCCCACCCACCGTGCCCACCCCCCCGGACGTCGCGGCCGGATGCTCTCCCGGCCGCACGGCACCCCCGCAAGACTACCGACCGGCCCGGACCTAACCCCTCGTCAATTTTGATGAAGGCCCTGGTCAGGAGGGGCGCGCCGGCGACCGCCCGTGGCGACGGGGGAGCGGCGCCCCCGCCCCCGCCCCGGCCCCGCCTCCGTCGAGCGGCGTGGGGGGTGGGTTACCGTGTCCCGCCATGGGGAGCCCGCCGGGCACGGTCGCCTCGGGCCGGGCCGGGTGGGCGGGAGGGACGGGGTGACGGCCAGCCCGTTCCTCCTCATCGGGCTCCTGGCCCTGCTCTACGCCGGGGCGTGGGGGCTGGGGCGGCTCACCGTGCTGGCCCTGGAACGCAGCGGGTGGGCCGAGGCCCCCGAGGTCCTGGGGCCCGCCCTCCAGCTCGTCCTGGGCATGGCCGTGGTCATCGCCCTGGGGGGCGTCCTGGTGGCCGCCGACCTGGCCTACCCCGCCGTGCTCCTGGCCCTCCAGGTCGTGGGGGCGCTGGCGCTCGTCCCCCCGGCACGCGCCGCCCTGTCGGCCCGGCGCCCCCTCGGGCTCCCGGGATGGGTGCGGGGCGTCGCCCTGGGGGCGGCGGGGGCCTTCGTGGCCCTCCTGGCACTGGGCCAGGCCGTGGGGTACCAGCTCTACAACCCCCTCGACGACGACGCCGCCTACGTCTACCTGGCCCGGCGCCTGGTGGCCACGGGGGGGCTGGTCGACCCCTTCAACTTCCGCCGCATCACCAGCTACGGGGCCGGCACCCTCTACCAGTCGCTCTTCCTCCAGGTCAGCGGGAACGCCTCGCTGCGGGCCTTCGAGCTCGTCTTCGCCATGGGCGTCCTGGTGGTGGTGACGGTGGGGACCCTGCGGCGGCGCTGGCTCGTGCCCGGGATCCTCGTCCTCGGGACGGGGCTGGCCGTGGGCGGGGGGATCGGCCCCATCGACAACCTGAGCCCCCTGTTCTCGGTGGCGGCCCTGTCGGTGGCCACCTACGTGGTCCTGCGCCGGGTCCCGGCCCGGGGCGGGGCCGGACCGCCCCAGCTCTACCTGGTCCTCGGCCTCCTCATGGCCGCCATCCTGGCCCTGCGCTTCTACTTCCTCATCTCGGTGGTGGGGGCGGTCGTCTTCGTGCTGGTGGCGCTGCAGGGGTGGCGCTCGGTGCGCAGCATGGCCCTCATCGCCGCCGCCGCCGTGGTGGCCACGCTGGGGTGGGCCGTGGCCCTGCTCCGCTCGTCGGGGACCCCGGTCTTCCCCGTGATCTTCGGCAACTACAACACCGACTGGCCGAGCAGCAGCGATCCCACCGTCCACGGACTGCACAACCACCTCGAGCTCTTCCTCAAGGACTTCACCGGCTTCGGGGTGGGCTGGCCCGCCCTGGTGGCGGTGGGGGTGGCCCTGGTCTACCTGGTGGGGCGGGGACCGGACCCGGTCCGCATGGTGGTGGTGCTGGGGGCGGGGCTGGGCTGCCTGGTCCAGATCGCCGTGGTGAGCGTGTCGTTCTCGGCCCTCACCTCGGTCGACCTGGGCCGGGTCATCGCCGCCAGCACCCTGGCCGCCGCCCTGGCCGCCCTGGAGGCGCTGTGGCCCCTGCGGGCCCCGCCCGGCGCCACCGCCCCCGGGACGGTCCCGACAGCGCCGGTCC
>DATJOV010000329.1:0-2988 GCA_035506735.1 Acidimicrobiales bacterium
GCGGTAGCGCCGCCACCACTTGTGGGCCGTCTGGCGCGAGATCCGCATCGACTCGGCCGCCGTGGCGATGGGCCAGCCCCCCTCGATCATCTGGCAGAGCCGGAGTCGACCTTCGGGTGTGAGCGGGGCGTTACGGTGCACAGCGAGCCTCCTTGGCCTGTGTGGTGGTGTCAACAGCTCCACACTGGCCGGGAGGCTCAGCTCATCTGGGGATTCCCCGCGTCAACAAGGTCTGTGGGCAGAACACCTAGGAGACCGACGGTCCGGGTCGGGCCGCGGCGTCGGCGCCGGCCGGGGCCGACGGCGCGGCCGCCGGGTCCTCGTGGACGCCGGCCAGGCCGCGCTTGAACTCGGTGCGGGCCGTCCCCAACGAGCGGGCCAGCTTGGGGATCTGGCTGCTGCCGAAGAGGACCGCCACCACGACGACCAGGACGACGATGCCGTCCATCCCGAAGATCTCAGCAAGCATGGCTGTACTCCCTCTCTGTGGTTGTCGGTCGTTCCGGGTCCGTCGATCGTTCCGGGCCCGACGGTCGCGCCGTCGAGGTGGGCCCGGCGTCCGGCGTCTGCGCTCCGGCACCGGCCCGGGCGGCCCGCTCCACCAGGTGGAGACCGCCCTGCCCGGGGAGCCGGTCGACGTTGCGGTCGATGCGCCGGGCCGCGGCCCGCCCCTCGTCGTCGCCGAAGAGGTGGCGGGCCAGGAAGGCCACCTCCCGGGCCGGCATGACCCCGGAGCCCACCGGGGCCCACCACCGGGCCAGGGCGGCGCGCGTCAGGCGCCGGGCGGCGGCGCTCTCGGTCAGCCGGCGGCGGGCCTGGCCGACGTAGAAGTCGATGTGGCGACCCTCCTGGCGCATGATGCGGCGCAGGAGCTCCCCCAGGACGGGATGGTCGGCCGTGTCCAGGAGGCGGGCGTAGGCGGCCTGGGTGGTCCACTCGTTGACGGCGCCCCACGTCATGTGCACGGCCACGAGGTGACGTGAGAGGGCCGAGAGGGCGGTGAATGCCGCCGGCCGGAGGGCGTCGAAGCGCCCCAGGCGGGCCCGCACCAGGCGCAGGCGGTCCGGGCCCCCGTCCTGGCCGTGGGCCCGGAGCACGTCGGCCAGGGCCTCGCCGTGCCAGTGCTCCTCGTAGCCCCAGCAGGCCAGGAAGGCGGTGATCTCGGGGTCCCGGTGGGCCCGGGTGGCCAGGAGGTCCCGCAGGTAGCAGGCCGTGTGGCCCTCGACGTCGTGCATGTAGCGCAGGCACCGCAGGGTGGCGGGATCGAGGGGGTGCCGGGCGAAGGCCCCCAGGTCCAGGTCGTCGGTGCGGAGGCGCTCGGAGCGCCGGACCAGTGCGTCGGTGGAACTGCTCACGACCTCCTCTTCGGCACCGGCGGTCCGCCCGGATGTCGCCGCCACCGGGTTTCGGCCCGGGCCGGGCTACGTTCTCGTCGCGTGCCGCCCTCCCGTCATCCAGGCCGGGCCCCGGCGCCGAAGCACGGGGTGAGATGGTGACGCTGGACACGGCCAGCGATGCCGCCCTCGTGGTGGGTATCGCCCGCATGCAGGAGCGGGCCCTGGCCGAGGCCTACCGTCGCCACGGTGGTGCGGTGTTCGCCCTGGCCCGGCGGGTCCTGGCGTCGGCCACCCTGGCCGAGGAGGTGACCCAGGAGGTCTTCGTGGACCTCTGGCGCGCCCCCGACCGCTTCGACCCGGGCCGGGGCGCCCTGCGCACCTACCTCCTGACCCGGGCCCACGGCCGGGCCGTGGACATGCTGCGCTCGGAGGCGGCCAGGCGCCGGCGCGAGGAGCGCACCGCCCGGGAGACGGCGAGCTCGGGCTACGACATCGAGCACCAGGCCTGGGACCTGGCCATCGCCGAACAGGTGAAGGAGGCCGTGCGCAGCCTGCCCTCGGACGAGCGCACCGCCATCGAGATGGCCTACTTCGACGGCCGCACCTACCGGGAGGTGGCCACCCTGCTCGGCCAGCCCGAGGGCACGGTAAAGAGCCGCATCCGCGCCGGGCTGCGACGCCTGCGGTCGGCTCTGGCCCAGCACGGCGTGGAGGCGGCGTGGACAGAATCCTGAGCCACGACGAGCTGCGCGACCTCCTCGGCGCCTACGCCCTCGACGCCGTGGAGGCCGACGAGGCCGAGGCGGTGCGGGCCCACCTGGCCGGCTGTCCCCGCTGCGCGGCCGAGGTGGCCGAGCACCTCGAGGTGGCGGGGCTCATCGCCAACGCCGGCGTGGACGCACCGGAGGAGATCTGGACCCGCATCGCCGCCTCGCTGGGGGACGGGGCCGACGCCGCCGCCGAGGCCGGGGTGCCGCCCCTGGCCCCGCTGCGCCACGAGCGCCCCGGCCCGCGGCCCGGGGCGCGCCGGCGTCGGGCCCTGGGACGGACGTCGCTCGGAGCCGTGGCGGCCGCCGTGGTGGCCCTGGTGGTGGTGCTGGCGGTGCAGGTCCACCACCTCGACGGCCGGGTCGGGCAGATGGCGGCCGCGGCCCAGCACCAGGGCCTGGACCAGGCCGTCCAGGCCGCCCTGCTCGACCCCGGGGCCCGGCGCGTCACCCTCACGGGGACGGGGGGCACGGGCCGGGCCGCCGTGCTCGTCCTCCTCCCCGACGGGTCGGGCTTCGCCCTCAACACGGCCCTGCCCCCGATCGGCTCGGGACGCACCTACCAGCTGTGGGGGTTCGTGCGGGGCGTCCCCGTCTCGCTGGCCCTGCTCGGCAACCATCCCGCCCAGGTGCCCTTCACCGTGAGCCCGGGGGTGACGGTGACGGGCTTCGCCGTCACCGACGAGGCGGCCGGGGGTGCGGTCCGGCCCACCGGGACGCCGTTGGCGCGCAGCACCACGGCCACCTGAGCCCGGGGCTGCGGCCCGGACCGGGGGACACCGTCACGGCGTGTCGGTGGCCCGGAAGTCGTGACGGGTGACGAGATCGCACACGGCGATGTCGTAGGCGGCGTAGAAGTGGTCCCGGCCACGCTCCTGGGCCAG
>DATJOV010000330.1:0-10471 GCA_035506735.1 Acidimicrobiales bacterium
CTCGGCCACCGGGTCGGTCCACCGGGCCACGACCCTGAGCGCCCGGTCCCGCACGCGTGCCACGGCGGGCGGGGCCTTCCGGGGCGTCTTCGAGTTCGGGGGCCAGAACTCCCCCCAGGACGCCACCGACCCCGACCTGGCCGGCGTGGACCTCGTCTTCTACTGGAGCCAGCTCGAGCCCGAGCGCGGCGTCTTCGACTGGGCGCCGGTCACCGAGGCCATGGCCCCCTGGGTGGCGGCGGGGAAGGCGGTGATCTTGCGGGTCTCCACCTCGGGGGCGCCCTCGTGGGACCCCCCCTACTCGGGCAGCGCCACCCCGGCCTGGGTGTACGGCCTGGGGGTGGGCAAGGTGGAGGCGGCCGGGGCCACCATCCCGGTGTACTGGGACCCCGCCTTCCTCCAGGCCTACCGGACCTTCGTGCGGGCCTTCGCCCGCCACGTCGGCCACGACCCCGACGTGGCCCTGGTCGAGGCCGGGATCGGCTTCGGGGGCGAGACCCTCCCCGAGACGAACGCCTCGGCCCAGGACGTGGCCACCTGGACCCGCGACGGCTACAGCGACGCCCGCTGGCTGGCCACGGTGGAGACCATCGCCTCGTACTACGGGCGCGCCTTCCGCCGCGTCCCGGTGTACGCCCTGGTCGACCGCACCTTCTTCGACGGGAGCGGGACCGACTTCGAGCGGGTGCTGACCTGGGTCACCTCCCGCAGGGGGTGGGGACTGCAGGACGACGGGCTCACCGCCACCCAGACCCTGGAGCCGGCCTGGTCCACCGTGCCCCTGGCCCTGGAGCAGCTGGAGCCGACCAGCACCTCGGGGGACTGCCTGTGCCAGGACGTCGCCAACGCCGTCACCCGCCTGCGGGGGCAGTACCTCATCGTCTACAAGAGCGACGTCGAGGACCCCGCCAACGCCACCGCCCTGGCCGAGGCGGCCCGGGCCGTGGGCTCGGTGGCCCCGGCGCCGTGAGCCTCAGCTCGTGGCCAGGAAGACCGAGACGTACTCCCCCTCCTCCTCCAGGACGAATTGGCGCTGGACGACCTGGCGCATGGCGGGGACGAGACTGCGGATCACGGAGTCGGCCCCCACCAGCCACACCCGGTGGGCCCCCTCCAGGGCGTCCTCGAGGTCCTGGGCGTTGAAGATGGTGGGGATCCCGTACTGGGTGTCCACGGCCTCGCCGTGCTTCTCGAAGACGTACAGGAGGGCCTCGGTGCGATGGGTCGGGATCCAGTAGTCGGGCGGTGACCCCAGGCTGTAGCCGACCAGGTTGGGGGTGGCGGCGGCGATGACCTCGTCGCCCGGCTGCCGGTGGGCCTTGACGTAGGCCACGGCGGTCGGGTAGTCGAGCCACCGGCGCGAGACGTTGGCGCCGAAGAGCGAACCGGTGAAGGTGCCGTAGTCGTTCAGCCCCCCGATCAGGCTGAGCATGATGGCAGCCACCGAACACAGGGCCAGGACCCCCACCAGGCGCTCCCGCACCGCCGTCCCCTCGGGGTGCCGGCCCCGCACCACGACGCCCCGGACCCAGCCCAGGATGTCGCTCGTCCCGCACGCCGCCAGGGCGAAGACGAAGGGCAGGCACAGAAAGACGTAGCGGGTGTCCTTGGTGGCCAGCGCCACCGAGACCACCACGGTGGGGACGATCCAGAAGGCCGACAGGTAGATCCGCAACGCGTCACGGCGCACGAAGCCCGTCACCACCCCCACCACGGCCAGCGAGCTCACCAGGGTGATCGACGCGCCCGAGGCGCCCCCCGTGAAGAAGTAGTTGGCCAGGTAGTAGAAGGGCTCGGGGCTCCACGCCACCAGGGGGCCGTTGCTCGGGTCCACCCCGAAGATGGGGGGATGGGTCAGCACCACCAGGAGCAGCTGGGCGCCGATCACCCCGATGGCGAGCCCCCCGAAGACCCACCAGCGCCAGTTGCGGGCCCAGCGCAGCCCCCCGAAGAAGCACAGCGCCAGGGGGACGATGAGCAGGACCCCGAAGGACTCCTCGTGGGTGAGGTACATGGCCACCACGGCCGCCATGAGGGCGGCGATGCGCCGGGTGGTGGGCCGCTCGATGGCCTTCAGGAGGAGGATGGCCACCACCACCACCACGCACTGCACCATCTGGTACATGCGGATGTCGGTGGCGTGGCCCAGCTCGAAGGGGGCCGTGGCGAAGACCACGGTCGAGGCCAGCTGCCACAGGCGCCGGCGGGGCAGGAGCATGGGCATGAGGACGAGGCCGAAGAGCAGGACCGTCGCCCCCAGCCACAGGACCGAGATCTCCCGCAGCACGCTGGGGTCGTCGTGGGTCACCCCCCCCACCACGGCGATGAGGGCCGAGTAGAGCTCGGACTTCCAGTAGAGGAACCCCGACGGCCACTGCGGCACCAGGTGGGCCCGCATGCCCTGGGCCGCGGCCAGGCTGGAGAGCTCGTCCTGCCACAGCGGGTTGAACATGATGTCGTAGCTCTGGGCCACGCACCATCCCCCCGTGAACAGCACCACCGCCGCCCCGTACCAGTGCCGCCCCAGCCACGACGGCCCGGCGCCGGCCACGTGGCGGGGGCCCTTCCCCGACCGCCGTGCCCGGCCCCGGCGCGGCCCCAGCACGGCGAACCCCACGGACAGCACCACCCCGCCCAGCGCCGTCCCGAGCACGAGGGCCAGGGTCCCCGGCGTGTACGGGAAGGGAGCCTGGACGTCGACGATGTGCCGGGTCTCGACCAGGACGAGCAGGACCCCGAGGGCGGGGAGGAGCCCGGCCAGCACCGTCCCCACGGCGTCGGCCAGGGCGGCGCCCGAGGCCAGCACCACGGCCACGGCCACGGCCAGGACCACCAGGATGCCGACGGTGAGGGCCAGCCGGGAGGCCAGGAGGGGGCCGAAGGGGACGCTCGTCGTCCCCGGGGTGCGCTGGAAGAGCCAGTGCATGGAGGTCTCGGGCGAGGTGAGCGTGGGGGCGGCCGTGGTGCGGGGGGCACCCGGGTCGCGCCCCAGGACCCAGCCGGGGCCGGTGGCGAAGGTCGAGGTGGTGGCGCCCGAGCGCACCATCCCGTCCACGTAGGCCAGGGGCTGGTCGGCGGCACTCACGGCCACGGTGAGCACGTGGCGGCCCGCGCTCGCCACCGGGCACAGGTCGAAGACGGCAAGGGCGGTGGTCGAGGGGCTCGTGAGGTGGGGGGGGCCGTAGGCGATGGCACGACCGTCGATGGACACGGTGTAGGGCCCCGAGGCCCCCACCCGCATCCACCCCTCGCTGCACCCGCCCGGGAAGTCCACCAGGCGCGACGCCACCAGGCTGCGCGCTCCGTACGCGGCCACCAGGGCGGGGGCGGTGGCGGACCGGGTGTAGGCGTCCGGGGGCACGGTGACGGTGTCCGTGCCCGGCCGGGACGAGGAGCGGACGGCGTCGACCCAGTCCCCGTCGTCGAGCCGGGGCCTGGCGAAGGCGCCCGACTGGGGCAGCTCCTGGCCGGTGAGGGCGGCGTCGGTGGTGGAGCGCCAGCTCGAGGGGGACGTGCCGAAGACCTGGACGAAGCCGCCGCTCGTGAACTCGACCCGGGCCCGGAAGGCGGGGGCCTTCCCGTCGAAGCTCACCACCTCCAGGCCGACCACGTTGAGGCCGACGTCGAGGGCGGAGCGGATGTCCACCGTCTGCACCCCCTTGGGGATGTCGGGGGCGGTGTCGATGAGCTTGTCCGGGGCCACCAGGGCCGGGGCCACGTCGTAGCCGTTCACGTAGGCGGTGGCCTGCTGGGCCCCCTCGAACCACAGGGTGGCGGACTGGGGGACCTCCCCGTACACCGGGAGGCGCAGGCGGAAGAAGGCCCGCTGGCCCGACTGGGGGGAGCGCACCCAGGCCTGCCCGGCCGTGGGGGCCGGGTACGGGGCGCGCGGCGAGCGGTCCCGGACCCCGGTCCAGAAGGTGGCCAGGCTCCAGGCCATGACCACCACGAGGACCACGGCCGCCCCGGCCCGGTAGGGCCCCCTCCCCTCCCTGGGCCGGCCTCGGCCCGGGGAGGGGACCGTCGGGGGGGCGGTGACGGGGGGTGCGGGCCCGGGGCGCACCAGCGCCGTGATGCTCACGGCGTCCCCGGCACGTACAGCCCCGCCGCGATCTCCCGGGCGAAGACGTTCTCGTTGAGGGCGTCGGCCCGCACCGCCGCCACGATGTCCTGGCGGAAGGTGGCCTCGTGGCCGAGGCGCTGCCACGACAGGGCCAGGTAGGTGAGGGCCAGCGAGCGCAGCTCGCCGTTGGCCGTCTCGTCCAGGGTCTGCCCCAGCTTGCCCACGGCCAGGGCCGACGCCCCCGCCTCGTAGTAGTAGTGGCCCTCGCTGAAGCTGAGGGCGGGGGAGCGCAGCGAGGCCGAGGCCAGGGACAGCACATCCGGGTTCTTGGCGGCGATGGTGGCGCTGCACAGGAACTGGACCAGGTCGGCCCGCACCACCTGGTAGGCGGGCGAGTCCGGGGCCAGCCCGGCGGCGGCCCCGGCGAAGAGCCGGGCCTGCTCGAGCAGGGTGATGTCCCTGCCCTGGGGCCGAACGGCCTCGGCGTACTGGGCCAGGGGCGTGTCCTCCCCCTCGTTGGCCTGGGCCTGGCCCAGGGCCTGCTCGACCCCGGACTCGTAGGCCGTCTGGGGGTTGCGGCGCAGGGCCTCGGACAACAGCGCCGTCGCCGCCTGGGGCCGGCCCGTGGCCACGGCCTGGATGCCGTCGTTCACCTCGCCCTGGGCCACCACGGCCAGCACCACGCCCACCGCCACCACCACGGCCGCAACGGCGGCGGCGAGGCACGAGGCCCGCTCCGCCAGCGACACGGGCCGGCTCACCCGGCCCACCAGCAGGCAGCCGGCCACGGCCAGGAGGTACCACCCCATGCGCAGGGCGTACAGCAGGACCAGGGTCTTGCCGTCGAAGCCGATGCCCAGGAACTGGGTGGGGGCGGGGCTGTTGGCGTTGGTCAGGAACTGGCTGTCGATGATCCCCGACTGGCTGGCGTCGTACTGCAGCCGGAACAGCGTGGCGTCGCCGGCGATGCGGGTGGTGACCACGAACACGAGGGGCAGGACCAGGAAGCTCCACCCCACGGCGCGCGTGGCCCAGGTGGGCCGCCATCCCGCCTGCACGAAGGAGACGAGGGCGCATCCCCCCAGCACCAGCACCACCAGCCCGTAGCTCACGTGCCCCACCACGGGCACCGACGCCAGCGAGAAGGTGAGGTCCCAGGCCGACGGGCTGGCGCTCAGGTTGAGGCCCAGCCACGGGAGCAGGAGGGCGGCCACGGTGGCCGCCATGGCGGCGCTGAAGCGCACCACGCCGGCACGGGGGCTGCCCGAGAGGGCGGCAGCCGGCCCGGGGTCGACCAGCGTGGCCCGCCGGGCGTGGCGCCTGGGGAAGTCCACGGTGGGGGCGGTCATGGACGGGACGAGGAGACCCTCACTGGGGAGCCGTCGGTGAGATCCTGGAGGTTCGTCATGGCCACGCGCTCCCCGGGACGGAGCCCGGAGACGATCTGGGTCTCCCGGGTGTCCGACGCCCCGATCTGCACCGTCCGGAACTCGGCCCGGCCGTTGCGCACCACCACCACGGCCGGGGCGAGCTCGGCGTTGAGCACGGCGATGGAGGGCACGGCCACGGCGGCGCGGACCGGGGCGTCCACCGTCACGAAGGCCTGCGTCCCGATGGGGACGGGGTGGCGGGCCAGGTTCTGGGCCGAGATCACCACGGTCCCCTCCAGCCCGCCGTTGGCGGCCGAGGCGCTCACGGCCACCACCGTGCCGTGCAGCGTCACCCCCGGGAGCTGGGTGGGGGTGATGGTGGCGGCGTCCCCGGCGGCGATGGACCGGAGATCGGAGAGCTGCATGCCGGCGCTCACGTCGACGGTGGAGGGATCGACGATCTGGATCATGCTGCTGCCCACCGACACCACCTGACCGGGCGAGACCCGCACGTAGGAGATGCTCCCGGCGATGGGCGCGGTGAGCGACGAGGCGTTCCCCTCGGCGATCTGGGCCAGCTGCTGGTCGATGGCCACCTGGCCCTGCAGGGTCGGGATCTGCACGGCCAGGTAGGCCTGCCCCGAGGCCAGCGAGGCGCCCTTGGTCGCCGCCGCCGTGGCCGAGGCCAGGGCCTGCTCGGCCTGGGCCAGCGTGGCCAGCACCTGCTGCTTGTCCTGCTCGAAGGGGAGCGGGTCGAGGGCCAGGAGCGGCGTCCCGGCGCTCACCTCCTCCCCCGCGATCACGTCGACGGCGGTGACCTGGATGGGCGCCGTCACGCCCACGGCGTCGAGGCTGACCACGGCCACGTTCTGGGGAGCGGCCGAGAGCGAGCCCACCCCACCGGGGGCGCTGTGGACCTCGGCGGGGCCGGCCGTGGCCGCCACCACCTCGGTGGCCCCCTTGAGGCCGGCCACCACCTCCACCGCCGCCCCGGCCACCACGGCGGCCACCACCACCAGCACCGCCAGGACCACCGCCGCCAGCCGGCGGCTGCTCAGCTCCCGGGCCCGCCCCGGCAGGACCCGGCGCAGCGGGGCCACCCCGGTCTCGAAGGCCTGGACGGCCCCCTCCCCGAGGTCCCGCAACCCGGTGCGCACCAGCCCCAGTCCGGTGGCGGCCTCCTCGGCCGGCTCGGGCGGCGAGCCCGCGCCCGAGCCGTGGCCGTTGGTGGCGGGAGCGTCGGCCTCGTTGCCCACACCGGGCACGAGGACGAACTCCTGGAGGCGCCCCGCCGTGCGGCCGGCGGCGCGTCTCGGAATCCACAGGGCCTGCTGGCCCTCTCCCCGATGTCCCCGCCCCAGCATCGTTCCGTCCCCCCCGCCGGGTTCCAGCCCCGAGGGTCCCACATTCCCGGGAACAAGAGGCCCGCGGCCGTTGCTCGCGTACACGCCGTGGGGGGCGCCGGTGCCGTTTTCTCCTCGTTCCCCCCGACGCCGGGCTGGGTCGTCCCAGAATTTGTCACCCATGGGCGTGGGACGGGCCGTGACGGGTCCGGCCGGCACCACCGCCGCCGGTGAGGACGGGGCGCCGGCCAGGGCGAGGGGGGGCGCCGCTCAGCGACGGCACCGCGTGTGACCTTCGCTGCCCTCGGTCCGGGGCGGGCGGGCCTCGGGGCGGGGCCGGCTCATGCCACCTGCCCCATGGGGGCACGGAGCACCGACCGGCACCACGCCACCTGGGCCGCCAGTCCCTGGCGCAGGCCCACCCGGGGCTCCCACCCCAGGAGGTCCCGGGCCCGGTCGACGGCACCACCGGTGCGCTCCACGTCCCCCGCCTTCTTCCCCCCCTGCTCCAGGAGCACGGGGGTGCCGGCCAGCTCGCCCACGAGGTCGATGACGTCGCGCATGACGGCGTTGGAGCCCCCGGCGATGTTGACCACGGTGCCCGGCGCGACGTCGGCCCCGGCGGCGGCCAGGTTGGCCGCCACCACGTCGGCCACGAAGGTGAAGTCCCGGATCTGGCCCCCGTCGCCGAAGAGCCGGAAGGGCGTCCCCGAGACGGCGGCGTCGGCCAGGCGGCGCATGGCCATGTCGGGGCGCTGCCGGGGCCCGTACACCGTGAAGTAGCGCAGGGACACGGTGGGGACCCCCCAGTTGGCGGCGTACAGGCTGCACAGGTGCTCGGCCGCCAGCTTGGTCACGCCGTAGGGGCTGAAGGGGCGGGGAAGGTCGGTCTCGACCGTGGGATAGGCGGGGGCGTTGCCGTACACCGAGGAGCTCGAGGCGTAGACCAGGCGCGGCGTCCCCAGCTCCTTCACCGCCTCCAGCACGCACTGGGTGGCCTTGACGTTGTGCTCGCAGTAGTCGCCGAACCCGGTGGACCAGGACTTGCGCACCCCGGGCTGCCCCGCCTGGTGGAACACCACCGACGCCCCGTCGAGGAGCTCGACCAGGTCCACGAAGCGCAGGTCGACCTCGACGAAGCTGAAATTGGCCGTGGCCAGGAGGCCCTCGAGGTTCCGCCGCTTCTCGGCCGGGTCGTAGTAGTCGGTGAGACAGTCGATGCCGAGCACGTCGTGGCCCAGGGCACACAGCGCCTCGCTCAGATGGCTCCCGATGAATCCTCCGGCCCCGGTCACGACCGCTCTCATCCCACCTTCTCCTTGCCTCGTCGGATCTCCTTGCCTGGTCGGATCGGCCCCGAACCCGCCTGTTCCTCCGCCTCCCGACCCGTCGACTCCCGCAGCACGTGGGCCACGACCCGGCGGGTCCCCTCGGGGTCGCCGTCGGCGGCCCCTTCCCGGATGCGCTCGGCCGCGCTGCGCACGGCCCGCTCGTCGGGGACCGGGCCGCCGACGTGGGTGTAGGCCCGGGCCACGGCCTCCACGTAGCCCTCCACCCCGTAGCGGTCCCGGGCGACGGCGGCGCGGGGCTGGACCGGCCCCTCCTCCAGGAGGGTGGCGATCCCCCCGGCCAGGCCCTCGGGGGTGGGAGGCACCAGGACGGCGGTGTCGGCGTCGAGCACCTGGGTGTGGCTGGCGATGTCGGTGGCCACGATGGGCCGTCCCGAGCGCAGGTAGGAGAAGATCTTGAGGGGGGTGTTCTCCCCCCGCAGGCGGGGCGACACCAGGACGTCGGCCGCCTCCAGGAAGGCCGCCACGACCGGGGGCGGGACCGTCCCCACCAGGTGGACGCGCCGGGCCAGGCCCAGTTCCACGCTGCGCCGGCGCAGCTCGGCCACCTGTCCCCCCCGTCCCCCCAGCACGACGAGCACGGCGTCGGGGGCCCGCTTCAGCACCGCCCCCATGGCCTCGACCAGGAGTCCCACCCCCTGGTAGGCCTCCAGCGTCCCGGCGTAGACCACGAGCTGCGATCCGTCCCCGCACCACCCGGCCCGGACCGCCGCCACCAGGGCGGGGTCGGGGTCGGGGTCGAGCGAGCTGTTGACCACCGTCTCGGCCGGGGTCCCCGACACGGCCCGGACCCGCTCGGCCAGCACGGGGAAGTGGCACAGGACCAGCCCGGAGCGGCGGATGACCCGGTCCTCCAGGGCCCCGGCCCCCCGGACCAGGGGGTGGCGCGGCGCCAGGCCGTAGTTGCGCAGCACGTCGGACCAGCCGTTGCCCATGTCGTAGACGTGGGGCACGGCCAGCACCCGGGCCAGGGCGGGCCCGAAGAGCCCGGCCTCCTCGTGGGTGTGCACCACGTCGTAGGTCCGGCGCCGGTGGCGCACGGCGGTGGCGAACGACGCCACCGTCACCGCCCCGTTCAGGACCACCTTGGCGGGCGAGAGGCCCACGGCCACGGCGTGGACCCCGGGGACGCGGGCCCGCCGGTAGTGGAGGCCGTGGGCGGGGCGGTCCTCCCCCACGGGGTAGGTCACGAGGTCGACCCGGTGCCCCAGGGCACCCAGGGCCTGGGCCCGGTTGAAGACGCTGATGGGGGTGCCCCGGGGGGAGTACACGGGGTGGGGCGACACCATGAGGATCCGCATCACGCCGCCTTGGCCGACGGTTCGGGGGTGGCGCCGTCGGCCACGACCCGCTGCACCCGGGAGCGCACCGTCAGGTAGAAGGGGATGCCGATCAGCCCCAGGGCCAGCATCTGCACGGTGATGCACACCCCCACGGCCGCCCCCTGGGCGGCCGTGGCGTGGCCCCCGGCGGTGAGGAAGGCGGCGAAGGCCCCCTCCCGCAGCCCGTACCCGCCCAGGGAGATGGGGACCATGGTGATGGCCGTGGTGGTGGTGACGACCAGCGCCCCCAGGGCCAGGGGCACGTGGATGCCCACGGCCCGGATGAAGAGGTACTGGCTGGCCACCACCGACAGCCAGAACACGAGCCCCCGCAGCGTCGCCTCGCCCAGGTAGCGGCGCTGGCCCCGGAACTCGTGCAGGGCGGCGAGGAGCTTGGCCACGGCCCGGCCCGGTCCCCGCCGCAGCAGGCGGACCTGGCTCAACCGCCCCAGGGCGGGGCTGAGGAGGCACAGGACCAGCACCACCCCGCCGGCGGTCACGGCGGCGGCGTAGGGCCGGACGCGCCCGGCCTCGCTCACACCGGCCGTGGCCACGAGGCCCACGGCACTCAGCACGATCATCCCCGGGAAGTTGCACAGCCGGCGCAGGACCACCGACGCCGCCGCCGGCACCCGGTCCTGGCGGCGCTCGGCCAGCGAGGAGGCCCGCACCACGTCCCCGCCGATGGAGCTCGGAAGGGCGGCGTCGAAGACGTCACCGCCCAGCTCGAGGTGGAGGCAGCGCCGGTAGCTGCACCGCACCCCGTTGGCGTTGGCCAGGCCGTGCCACTGGCTGACGGTGATGAGGATGGTGACGCCGGCCACGGCGTACCCGGCGGCGAGGAGGCCCGGGTGGGCGTGGCGCAGGGCATGCAGGATGGCGTGCACCCCGATCTTGCGGGCGATGAGGGCCAGGGCGGCGATGGTGACCACCACCCGCACCACGACCATGGGCGGCACGCCCCGCCCGGCCCGCCCGGGCCGCTCTGGCGCCAGCGACGGCGCGGGCGCGGGCGCGGGCGCGG
>DATJOV010000331.1:0-3881 GCA_035506735.1 Acidimicrobiales bacterium
CCTTGAGCAGCCGCTGGAAGACGTCGGCCGAGGCCAGGTCGGGGAGGTTGCCGGAGCGCATGTGCGGCGTCACCAGGGGCGACGGGCCGGCGGCCGGGGTGGGGGAGGGAGATGCCATGCCCCGAGGCTACCTGGGATGCCGGCCGGAGTCGGACAGGGTGGGACCGGCACCCGCTAGGCTTTCTCCTCCCGCCCGGCCCACCGCGACGCCGCAGGCGGGGCCCCTGCGGGCGTGGCGGAACAGGTAGACGCGCGGGGTTTAGGTCCCCGTCCCTTCGGGGGTGGAGGTTCGAGTCCTCTCGCCCGCACCGGCCCGAGCCCGGGCCCGCCCCGGCGCGGCCCGCCCCCGGGCCCGCCCCGGATCCCCGGCGCCACCACCGCCGGTGAGGAGGAGAGCGCCATGGCACGACAGGTGGCCATGCTGCGGGCCGTCAACGTGGGCGGCCGGTCCCGCCTGGCCATGGCCGAGCTGCGCGCCGTCTTCGCCGATCTCGGCTACGGCGAGGTCCAGACCTACGTGCAGTCCGGCAACGTGGTCTTCGACGGGGCCGGCCCGGCCGCCGGGCTCACGGCCACCATCGAGGCGGCGCTGGCCGAGGCGTTGGCCTCCCCCGTGAACGTCCTCGTCCGCAGCCACGCCCAGCTCGCCGCCGTCGTGGACCGCAATCCCCTGGCCGGAGGCGGGCGCGACGACAGCCGTCTCCACGTCACCTTCCTCGCCGCCACGCCCCCGGCGCCACGGCGCACGGCCATCGACCCCGGTGCCTACGCTCCGGACGAGTTCGCCGTGACCGGGCGCGAGGTCTACCTCCACTGTCCGGGCGGCTACGGGCGCACCAAGCTCACCAACGCCTTCTTCGAGCGCGCCCTCGGCGTGGTGGCCACCACCCGCAGCCTGCGCACGGTGACGGCGCTCGTCGCCCTCTCGGCCTGACGCCGGCCCGGGCGACGGCCCGCGCCGGTTATCAGCGGGCCCACAGGGGAGGCTGACCGGGACCACGGACCGGGCCCCCACACTGGCCCCGTGCTCGACAGTGTCCTCACCACCGTGGCCCCCGGGACCGCCCCCGACGCCGAGCGCGCCCCCGACCGCCGCGACGACGCGGCCCCCGACGTCGAGGTGGTCGTCCCCGTCTACAACGAGGAGGCCGACCTCGAGGCCGGCGTGACCCGCCTCCACGACTACCTGCGCCGGCACCTCCCCTTCCGCTTCCGCATCACCGTGGCCGACAACGCCAGCACCGACCGCACCTGGGCCATCGCCCTGGACCTGGCCGAGCGCCTCGACGGGGTGCGGGCGGTGCACCTGGGGGCCAAGGGACGGGGCCGGGCCCTGCGCCAGGTGTGGTCCACCAGCGACGCCGCCGTGCTCGCCTACATGGACGTGGACCTCTCCACCGACCTGGCCGCCCTGCTCCCCCTGGTGGCGCCCCTGCTCTCCGGGCACAGCGACGTGGCCATCGGCACCCGCCTGGCGCGTGGCGCCCGGGTGGTGCGCGGCACCAAGCGCGAGGTCATCTCCCGGGGCTACAACCTCCTCCTCCACACCGCCCTGCGGGCCCGCTTCTCCGACGCCCAGTGCGGCTTCAAGGCCATCCGGGCCGACCGGGCCCGCCTGCTCCTCCCCCTGGTGCAGGACCCCGGGTGGTTCTTCGACACCGAGCTCCTGGTCCTGGCCGAGCGGGCCGGCATGCGCATCCACGAGGTCCCCGTGGACTGGGTGGACGATCCCGACACCCGGGTCGAGCTCGGCCCCACCATCCGGGCCGACCTCCGGGGCGTGGCCCGCCTGGGGCGCGGCCTGCTGAGCGGCCGCCTCCCCCTGGCCTCGCTGCTCGAGGCGACCGAGGCCGAGCGCAGGGTCCAGGCCCCGGCCGGGATCGTCCGCCAGCTGGTGCGCTTCTCGGTGGTGGGGGTGCTCTCGACCGCCGCCTACGTGGCCCTCTACCTGGCCTGGCGGGGCGCCCTCGGGGCCCAGGGCGCCAACGCCCTGGCCCTCTTGGCCACGGCCGTGGCCAACACCGCCGTCAACCGGCGCGTGACCTTCGGGGTGCGCACCCCCCGCCACCGCCTCCGTCACCAGCTCCAGGGCCTGGGGGTCTTCGGGCTGGGACTGGCCCTCACGAGCGGAGCGCTGGCCGCCCTGCACGCCGGGGCCCCCGGGGCCGGGCGCGGCGCCGAGGTGGCCGTGCTGGTGACGGCCAACGTGCTCGCCACCGTGGTGCGCTTCGCCCTCTTGCGCTCCTGGGTCTTCGCCTCCGTCCTCCCCCGTTCCCCGGCGGCCGTGCCGCCCCCAGCGAGGAGCCCCTCATGACCACGCCCGTCCTCCCCCTCGAGGTCCCCCTCCCGGCTCCCCCCGGGGCCGGCCCGGTGCCGCCCGTCCCCGCCCCGCCCCCGCCCCGGGGCGGGGGCGGGCCCGGCACCACCACGCCGGTGCGGCCCCCAGGGCGCCTGCGGGGCCTGTACCGGGGCCGGCCCGAGGACCCCGCCTGGGTGCGCCCCGCCCTCCTGGTCCTCCTGGGCGCCACCGCCGCCCTCTACCTGTGGGACCTGGGCGCCTCGGGGTGGGCCAACTCCTTCTACGCCGCCGCCGTCCAGGCCGGCACCAAGAGCTGGAAGGCCTTCTTCTTCGGCTCCTCCGACGCCGCCAACTTCATCACCGTCGACAAGCCCCCGGCCTCGCTGTGGGTCATGGAGATCTCGGCCCGCATCTTCGGGTTGAACTCCTGGAGCCTCCTCGTCCCCCAGGCCATCGAGGGCGTGGCCGCCGTGGCCCTCCTCTACGCCACGGTGCGCCGTGCCGTGCGACGACCCGGTCCCGCCCTGCTGGCCGGGGCCGTGCTCGCCACCACACCGGTGGCGGCTCTCATGTTCCGCTACGACAACCCCGACGCCCTCCTCGTGCTCCTCCTCACGGCCGGGGCCTACGCCACGGTGCGCGCCCTCGAGAAGGCCTCCACCCCGTGGCTGGTACTGGCCATGGCGGCGGTGGGCACGGGCTTCATCACCAAGATGCTCCAGGCCTTCCTGGTGCTGCCGGCCTTCGCCCTCGTCTACCTGCTGGCCGCCCCCACCACGCTGCGCCGGCGCCTGGGCCAGCTGGTGGTGGCGGGCGTGGCCCTGGTGGTGTCGGCGGGCTGGTGGGTGGCGGCGGTGCAGCTCACCCCGGCCGCCGACCGCCCCTACATCGGCGGCTCCCAGGACAACAGCCTCCTCAACCTGATCTTCGGCTACAACGGCTTCGGTCGGCTGTCGGGGGCCGAGAGCGGCAGCGTGGGGGGCGGCGCCACCGGGGGGTCGCGCTGGGGCCCGACCGGCATCCTGCGCTTCTTCAACGCCGACTTCGGCGCCGACATCTCCTGGCTCATCCCGGCCGCCCTCATCCTCACCGTGGCCGCCCTGGTGCTGTGGCGACGGCGGCCCCGCACCGACGCCCCCCGGGCCGCCCTCCTCCTGTGGGCGGGCTGGCTGGTGGTGACCGAGGCCGTGATCTCCCTGGCCCAGGGCATCATCCACCCCTACTACTCGGTGGCCGCCGCCCCGGCCGTGGGGGCCATGGTGGGCATCGGGGCCTGGGCCCTGTGGGAGCGGCGCCAGCTCCTGTGGGTCCGCCTGTGCCTGGCCGGCACCCTGGTGCTCACCGTGGTGTGGGCGGCCGTGGTCCTCGACCGGGCCCCGACCTGGATGCCGTGGCTGGGTCCGGCCGTGGTGGCCCTCGGGGTCGCCGCCGCCCTGGGCCTCGTGGCCGGCGCCCACCGCCGGGGCGTCCTGGTGGCCGCCGTGGGCGGCGCCGCCGTGGTGAGCGCCCTGGCGGCGCCGGCCGCCTACGCCCTCGACACCGCCGCCACCCCCCACTCCGGGGCCATCCCCCGCGCCGGTCC
>DATJOV010000332.1:0-3065 GCA_035506735.1 Acidimicrobiales bacterium
CAACCTAGACAATCTATCCCTACAACAAGAACTTCCCATATGCCGCCAGCACCAGCTGGGTGAGGTTGCGCTCGGCGCTCTTGCGCATGGACCAGCCCTCCTTGGCCAGGTCGAGCAGCGAGAGGCCGGTCTCCTTGCGAAAGGCGTGGGCGCTCTTTAGGGCCCGGGGCAAGAGGGCCAGCCAGTGGGAGCGCTCCAGGGCGTCGACGAAGTCGGTCTTGATGACCCGCTGGGGGGCGCCGTCGATCTTGGCCGAGACCGTCGTGTCCAGCACCGTGGCCGCCAGGTAGCGGGTCTTCACCACGTCGGGGACGGTGCTCTCGGCACTCAAGAGGAACCGGGTGCCCATGGCCACCCCGTCGGCCCCGTAGGCGAGGGCCGAGACCAGGCCCCGGCCGTCGAAGATCCCCCCGGCCGAGAGCACCACCATCTGCGCCCCCACGGCGTCCACCACCTGGGGGACGAGGAGGGTGGTGGGCACCGGCCCGGTGTGGCCCCCGCCCTCGCCCCCCTGGGCGATCACCCCGTCGACCCCCAGGTCCAGGACCTTCTCGGCGTGGCGGCGGGCCCCGATGGTGCAGAGCACGAACATCCCGGCCTCGTGGCACCGGGCCACCATCTTTTGGGTCGGGGCCTGGGGGAAGCTGGCCACCTTCACCCCCGCCTCGGCCATGAGGTCCAGGCGGGCGAAGATGTCGGCGGCGTCGGAACGCACGTTCACCCCGAACGGGGCGTCGGTCGCCCCCTTGACCGCCCCGACGGCCGCCTGCAGCTGGTCGAGGGTCATGGTGGACGAGGCCAGGACCCCCAGTCCCCCGGCCAGCGCGGTGGCCGAGGCCAGCCGGGCGCCCCCCACCCAGCCCATGCCGGTCTGCACGATCGGGTAGCGGATGCCGACCGCCTCGCAGAACCGGGTCCGCAGGGCCGGGTGGGGCTCGGGGCCGCTCACGGGCGGACCTCTTTGTCCCGCAGGTTGGCGGGGTCGAGCACCTCACGCAAGAGGGTCAGCTCCTCGTCGGTCGGGGTCCGGGTGACCGGGACGGGCTCCTCGACCACCAGCTCGAACCCGGTGGCCTCCACCACCTGGTCCAGGCCCACGCCGTCGTGCAAGGAGGCCACCCGCATGGCGTGGTCGGGGGAGTCGAAGTCAAAGACCCCCAGGTTGGTGACCACGGCCACCAGGTGGTGGTAGCGGGTGGCGGCCGGCCCGGCGGCCGCCGCCCGGTCGTAGCCGACGCCGCAGACCGTGTCGACGGCTGCGACGAAGGTGCGGGGGTTGTGGTCGGGCACCCAGTAGCTGGTGGGGTGGTTGGTGGAGTTCCCCGGCGCCCCCCGGCACCCGATCAGCTGGGCCTTGGGCTGGCGCCAGTCGCCGATGGCCGAGAGGTTCTGGTTGCCGAAGCGGTCGATCTGGCTGGCCATCATCATGACCAGGCGCCGCCCCGACCACACCACGTCGAAGACCCCCCGGTAAGGGAGGGCCGCCTCTCTCACCAGCTGGTCGGGCGGGGTGGACAGGGGCGGGGCCCCGACCATGAGGGCGGCCTCCCCGTCGCTCAAGACCAGGTCGGGGTTGGTGGTGCGGCGGGCGAGGCGGGCGCCCAGGACCGCCACCGTCCCGAACGGGCTCACCAGGGCCTCCCCCACGCCCGCACAGACGTCGGCACAGGCCGCCACGCACACCTCGGCCCGGGTGGCCCCGCCGCTCATCGCCCACCCCGGCCGACCGCCGCCTGGTAGTCGGCCTCGGACACGTCGAGGTAGGTGGCCCGCCAGGCGGCGAAGGACTCGGGGTCGGCGGCCGCCGCCACGTAGGCCGCCAGGAACGCCTCGTCCCGGGGGTAGTCGGGGTCACAGGCGCTGAAGTGGGCCCCGCCCGGGGCCTCCACCACCAGGTCGGTCATGAGGCGGTGCACGGTCACCTCCTTGACCGCCACCACCTCGGTCACCGGCCCGGGGTGCACCACCCGCTCGGCGGTCACCACCCGGCGCCGGGCGGCCCCCAGGTACAGCTCGTCGAAGAAGCGGTCCGGGCCCAAGAAGGCGGCGTTGCCGGCCGAGTCGGCCACGTTGGCGTGGACGAAGGCGACGTCGAGGCGCAGGGCCGGGGCGGCGACGAAGGTGGCCCCGGCGTCGTTCGGGTCGGCGAAGGGCCCGTCGGTGTAGGGGTTGACCACGGTCTCTAACGCCGGGTTGCGGGCCAAGAGGTCGGCCCCCAGGCCGGCCCTCGACGGCAGGAACGGGAGCCGCCAGGCGGCCGCCTGGAGGCCGGCGTAGAAGAGGCCCTCGTCGAGCTCGGTCAGCGCCACCGCCCCGGACTGGCGGGCGGCCCGCCAGTGCGGGTCCAAGGGCACCGATGTGAGGGTCACGAAGCCGCAGACCACCCGGGACAGCTTGCCGGCCGCACACAACAGGCCCACGTCGGGGCCGCCGTAGGTGACGAGGGTGAGGTCGGTGACGTCGGCGCGGCACAGGGCCCGGACGACCGCCAGGGGCTTGCGCCGGGACCCCCACCCGCCGATGCCCACGGTCATGCCCGAGCGGACCTCGGCCACCGCCTCGTCCAGGCTGGCCCGTTTGTCGCTCATCTCGCCCTTTCTGCGCCCATCAGGTGGAGGTGTCGGCGGCACGCTTCTCGATGAAGGCGGCCCGCTGCTCTGTGGCCACCCCCCGCACGTGCAGCTCGTAGGTGAAGCCCTGCTCGAAGCGGTAGGAGCGCTTGGGTGTGACCGGGTCGATCCCGTTCAAGGACTCCTTGGCCCGGCGCAGGATCGTGGGGCTCTTGGTGGCGATCTGGGTGGCGATGGCGAGGGCCGTCTCGTGGAGCTGGTCGCGCTCGACCACCGCCGCCAGGGCCCCATAGGGCGAGAGGTCGGCGGCCGAGATCGGGGCGGCGGTGTAGACCATGCGCCGCATCAGGTGCTGGGGGACCAGGCGGGCGAGGTGGGTGGCCGCCCCCAGGGCCCCCCGGTCGACCTCGGGGAGCCCGAAGGTGGCGTCGGTCGAGGCCACTACGATGTCGGCGTTGCCGACCAGTCCGATGCCGCCGCCGAGGCAGAATCCAT
>DATJOV010000333.1:0-3108 GCA_035506735.1 Acidimicrobiales bacterium
GGTACACGGTGGCGGGCTGGGCCTGGGCGGCCTGGACGCCGAGGCCCAGGACCAGCGCCAAGGCCGCGACGACACCGAGCCCTCCCCGCCGGACCGACATGGGAGATTCATAGGACGGCGGCCCATCCCGGCGCATCGTCAGGATTGGGGATTGCCCGGGAGGCCCCTGGGGATTCCCGCTGGTCAGGGCGGTGCGGGGCGCGGCGGCCGCCGGGATCCTCCCCGTGCCACCGCCACGGCCCCGGTCCGGCCGGCGCCACGGGAGCCCGACGGTCCCCCCAGGTCGGGCCCAAGGTCCCTAGTGCGCCGCCGGCGCCGTCCGATCCCATAGGAATGTGGAATCGCCCCCCATGGACCTCGGATGGATCCGCCACCGTCTCGACACCCTCGCCGCCGGACGAAGGGCCCCGGCGCTCGGTGCCGAGGAGGCCGCCCTCTACCGGGAGCTGTGTGCCCTCGAGCTCCGGCTGCTCGCCCGCGGACCCGGCTGAGCCCCCGGCGTTCGTCGAGGTCGCCGAGCCGACCTCCTACGTCTCGTCGGTGTGCCGGGCCGGGGCCCACGGCGAGTGCGGACGGGGCCCGGTGGCCCGTTGCGCCTGCGGCTGTCACCGCCGGCCCCTTCCCGCCGGCGTCGTCGGTCGCCGCAGGTCCTGAGGACCCCCTCAGCGCCGCCGCACCCGGCCCCGCAGGGCCAGGAGGGCGAGGGTGAGCGACACCGCCCCGAAGGCGGCGATGGCCAGGACGGCCTCGCCCAGGACGGTGAAGTTCCACACCGGTCCCGGCCTCCCGCCCGTGATGTGGTTGGAGACGAGGGAGCGCAGCCCGGCCAGGATGTAGGTCATGGGGTTGACGTTGGCCACGGCCCGCAGCCAGCCCTGCAGGGCCGGGGCCGGCACGAAGGTCGTGCTCAGGAAGGTGATGGGGAAGAACAGCACGAAGCTGGCGTTCACGGCCCCGGGATTGCCGGTCTTGAGGGCGATGGCGTAGGGCAGGCCGGTGAACACCAGTCCCCACAACCCCGACAGGACGATGAACACCACCATCCCCGCCACGCCCGTCACGAACCCCACCCCGAGGCCCAGGCCCACGAGCAGCACGGGGACGGCCAGGGCGGCCACCAGCGTGAGGTCGGCCGTCATGAGCCCGAGCAGGAGGGGGAGGCGCCGCACCGGGGTGATCACCAGGCGGTCGAAGTAGCCGTTCTGGATGTCGGTGACCAGGGCCGAGGCCCGCGACACCCCCGTGACGGCGAAGACCACGGCCACGGGGAGCTCGAAGGCCTTGAAGTCGATGCCCGCCGTCCTGGTCACCGTGGACAGGGCCCCGATGTTGAGGACGTAGAAGAAGATGGGGACGATGAGGGCGGGGATCACGGCCTCGGGCTCGCGCGGGATCTGGCGGATGGCCCGGCGCGCCACCGAGGCCACGTCCACCACGAAGCCGGCCGGCCGGGCCTGGACCCGACGGGCCGGGGCCGGGGCGGGCGCCACCGCCGTCGAGGTCACGGCCGGACGGCCTCGTGACGGGTCCGGCCCTGGGCCGGCGCCGTCGCGCCCCCCGCCCCGCCCTCCTCGGCCTCGAGGTGGCTCCCGGTCAGCTGGAGGAAGACGTCGTCCAGGGTCGGGGTGCGCAGGGTGAGGCTGACCACCGCCGCCCCGGCGTCGTGCAGGGCCACCGCCACCGGGCTCACCACGGCCGCCCCGTTCTCGGCGTGGACCATGACCTCGTGGCGGTCGGCCACCACCTCCTCCACGCCCGGGACCTGCCGCAGGGCGTGAAGGGTGGCCTCGTCCAGGTCCTCCAGCCGCACCACCACCACGTCGGTGCCGACGGTGCGCTTGAGCTCGTCGGGGGTCCCCTCCGCCACGATCCGGCCCCGGGAGATGATGCCCACCCGGTGGGCCAGCTCGTCGGCCTCCTCCAGGTACTGCGTGGTGAGGAAGATGGTGGTGCCGTGCTCCTGGTTGAGCATCCGCACCTCGTCCCACACCGCGGCCCGGCTCTCGGGGTCGAGCCCGGTGGTGGGCTCGTCCAGGAACACGATGTCGGGGTCGTGGATGAGGGCGGCGGCCAGGTCGAGACGTCGCTTCATGCCACCGGAGTAGGTCTTCACCTGGCGGTCGATGGCGCTCCCGATGTCGACCAGGCGCAGGACCTGGGCCACGCGGGCGTTGCGCTCGTCGCGCCGCAGGCCGTAGAGGCGGCCCTGGAGGTCGAGGAGCTCGCGCCCGGTCTGGCGGTCGTCGAGCGCGGCGTCCTGGAGGGCCACCCCGATGCGCAGCCGCACCTGCTCGGGATGGCGGGCCACGTCGTGGCCGGCCACGATGCCCCGTCCCCGGGTGGGGCGCAGGAGGGTGCACAGCATGCGCACCAGCGTGGACTTGCCGGCGCCGTTCGGGCCCAGGAAGCCGTAGATCTCTCCGGCGGGGATGGCCAGGTCGACACCGTGGACGGCCCAGACGTCGCCGAACTGCCGGGCGATGTCCTCGGTGGCGACGGCGGTGTCGGTCACGGCCGCTCACGCTAATGGCCCCGGCGAAGGGGTCGTGCCGTGGGGCGGCCCCGTCGGGCGGCCCGTCGCGCCCGCCGGTGCGCGCCGAGCGGCGAGGCGGTGACGTCCTATGGTGGGCGGCCATGGTGAGCCCCGCCACCCGCACGACCTACGCCGATTTCGACCACATATCGTTCGACCGCCGCCACGACGGTGTGGTCGTGGTGACGCTCGACCGGCCCGAGGTGCTCAACGCCGCCGACGTCGGGATGCACCAGGAGATGTCCGAGGTGTGGGCCGTGGTCGATGCCGACCCCGACGCCCGCGTGAGCGTCGTCACCGGGGCGGGCCGGGCCTTCAGCGCCGGGGGGGACCTGGCCATGATCGAGGAGATGACCAACGACTACGAGGCCCTCATCACCCAGTGGCGCGACGCCCGGGCCATCGTGGAGCGGATGCTGGGCGCCGACAAGCCCGTGGTGTCGGCCATCAACGGGGTGGCGGTGGGCGCCGGCTTGGCCGTGGCGCTCATGGCCGACGTCAGCATCATGGGGGAATCGGCCCGCGTGTCGGACGGGCACGCGCGGCTCGGCGTGGCCGCCGGGGACCACGCCGCC
>DATJOV010000334.1:0-12743 GCA_035506735.1 Acidimicrobiales bacterium
TGGCCCTCCTGGTCCTGCGCCGGTTCGGGGCCGTGGCCCGCGTCCCGGTGTGGGTGTGGTTCCTCGTCTTCGGTCTCATCCCGGCCCTGAGCGTGGTGGCCGAGGCCGTGTACCGGCGCCGGGCCACCCGGGTCCGGCTGCACCTGCGGGTGGCCGTCCACGCCGCCGCCGTCACGGTGGTCATCTACCTCACGGGGTGGGGGCCGGTGCTCATCGGCGCCTTCGCCTTCACCGCCATGGAGAACGTGGCCCACGACGGTTCCCGGACGTGGCGGGCCACGGCCCTGTGGAGCCTCCTGGGCGTGGGCCTGGGCCAGGCGGCGGTGTGGCGACGATGGGCCCCCTCCTTCCTGTCGGTGGACAAGGCCGAGGCCCTCGGCCTCATGGGCGCCTTCGTCCTCATCTTCGTCATCCGCATGGCGGGGGCCACCATGGCCCAGAAGGAGGAGGCCGAATCCTCCATGCGGGCCAGCGAGGACCGCTTCCGCTCCCTGGTGCAGAACTCGAGCGACACCACCCTCGTCATCGGGGCCGAGACCCGGATCGTGTACGCCAGCCCGGCCACGGCCTCGCTGCTGGGCCGCTCCCCCCAGGAGGTGGTGGGCGCCGTCGCCACCGACCTGGTCCATCCCGACGACCGCGCCGGCGTGGCGGCCCAGCTCGGGGCCCTGCTGCAGACCACGGCGGTGACCGAGCCCATCCAGTTCCGCCTGTTGCACGCCGACGGCACCTTCCGCCACGCCGAGGCGGTGGTGAGCGACCTCCGGGCCAACCCCTCGGTGGGGGGCTACGTGGCCAACCTGCGCGACATCACCGAGCGCAAGGAGGCGGAGACCCTCCTGGCCCACGCCGCCCTGCACGACCCCCTGACCGGACTGCCCAACCGCACCCTCATCCTCGACCGCGCCGACCAGCTGCTGGTCCGGGCCCGCCGGGAGTTCCGGCCCCTGGCGGCGATGTTCGTCGACCTCGACAACTTCAAGGACATCAACGACTCGCTCGGCCACGACGCCGGCGACAAGGTGCTCCAGGCCGTGGCGGCCCGCTTCGTCGGCATCCTGCGGGAGAGCGACACCGTGGGACGTCTCGGCGGCGACGAATTCGTGGTCCTGGCCGAGGGGGCCTCCCTGGGGGCCGGTCCCGAGATGGTGGCGGAGCGCCTCCACGACGCCCTGCGCGAGCCCTTCCGCCTCGACGGCTACCAGACCGTCCCCCTCACGGTGACGGCCAGCATCGGCATCGCCGGGGGCCAGCGCCACTCCGCCCACGAGCTGCTGCGCGACGCCGACATCGCCCTCTACCGGGCCAAGGCCCTGGGCAAGAACCGCTCCGCCCTCTTCCAGCCCGAGATGCAGACCGAGGTCCTCGACCGCATCGAGATCGAGGCCGACCTCCGGGGCGCGCTGGCCGAGGACCAGTTCTTCCTCCTGTACCAGCCGGTCTTCGACCTCGACCGCGTCACGGTGTCGGGCGTGGAGGCCCTCCTGCGGTGGCGGCATCCGGTGCGGGGGGTGATCCCCCCCGACCACTTCATCCCCTTGCTCGAGGACTCCGGCCTCATCGTGGACGTCGGGCGATGGGTCCTCTTCGAGGCCTGCCTCCAGGCGGCGGAGTGGCACCGGCGCGGCCACCGGGTGTCGATGTCGGTCAACGTGTCCATGCGCCAGCTCGAGATCCCCTCCTTCGTGGACGACATCGAGGAGGCCCTGGAGCTGTCGGGGCTCGACGCCACCTCGCTCGTGGTGGAGATCACCGAGAGCACGCTCATGCGCGACGCCGATGCCACCATCGGGCGCCTGCGCCAGATCAAGGCACTCGGGGTACGGGTGGCCATCGACGACTTCGGGACGGGGTACTCGTCGCTGGCCTACCTCCGGCAGTTCCCCGTGGACGCCCTCAAGATCGACCGCTCCTTCATCGCCAACATGGCCGACTCACCCGAGTCCTCCGCCCTCATCCACACCCTGGTGGAGCTGGGCCGGACCCTGGGGCTCGAGACCCTGGCCGAGGGCATCGAGGACGACGAGCAGCTCCGCACCCTCCAGCACGAGCACTGCGACCGGGGCCAGGGCTTCCTCTTCTCCCGGCCCATCGAGGCGGCCGCCGTCGAGGCCTTCCTGGAGCAGGCCGAGCCGCTGGGGTCGGCAGGGCGGGTCGTGGCGCCCGCCCCGGGAGATCCCGCCCCGGTGGCCGCCACCCCGGGCCAGAGCTGAGCCCGGCGGCAGCCTCCCGATCCGGCCCCGGTCGGCCCGGGGCGGCGGGGGCCGGACACGGCACGGCGGAGCGGGGGGCGATCCTGGCGGGGGCTCGGGACTCAGGGCTGCGCGGGCAGGCGTTACCACCCTGAGTCCCGGCCGCTCCGCCGGTGTGGGGCATTGCACCCCGAGGCCCAGCCAAAGGCGGGGAGACTGAGCGGGAACGGTCATGCCCGGGCCCGAGGGATCCCAAACGTCCTCACCCGGAGAAATTTCTCCGGCCCGGGGACGGCCCCCGACGGGCTGCTCGGCGGGACGGGCCCCGGCGCCCGGGGCGGGCCACGGGCTAGGGAACGGGCCGGTAATGAGTCCCCAACGTCGTTGCCTTGCAGGGGGCAACGATCTTCGCGGGTGACCCCCCGGATCGTCGCCGTGGCCCTGGCCGGCCCCGGTCACCCGGGGCGGGGGTCCCGGTTTTGCCCTGGTCGGCGCCCTTTCATCACTTTTGGGGAGGGTGGGGCGGGGTCGGGAGATGCATAGTGGTGCCATCCACGCGGGCCCGGCCCGCACTCACCGCGGCGAAAGAACGGTGCCATGCCACGTTTGCCTGCGCTCGCGCTGCGCCTGGCGATGGGAGGGCTCCTCATACTGGGGACCGGTCTCGCCATGGTGGTGGTGGGGGCCCTGGCCACCCCGGCGGGGTCGGCCTTCGCCGACAGCGCCCCGTACGAGCTGTACTGCCCCGACACCCCGGTGGGGAACATCGCCCTCAACGACGTCGAGACGACCGGGACCATCACCCCCGCCAGCGTGACCCCGGGCGGCCAGTTCAGCCTGGACGACTTCCAGTCCCAGGTGGCCCTGCCGGCCACCATCGCCACCGCCGCCGCCGCCCTGGGGAACTCGGTCATCGCCGGCACCGCCACGGTCGCCGTGGACGCCTCGGGAGCCACCCCGACCACCATCTCGTCCGGGACGCTCGTCATCGACGCCCCCATCCCGGACCCGGTGCCCTCGACCGGCCTGATCCTGACCCTCCCGGCCACGCCCGTCACCGTCGGGCCCTTCACGGCCGGGTCGAGTGGCACCGTGACGTTGTCGGTGGACCCCGACGTGAACCTGGCCCTCGACATCTCGGGCAGCACCCTCACCCTGACGTGCACGCCCTATCCGAACGACTCGGAGCCGGCCGGCATCGTGGAGTCGGCGCCGTCCGGCCCGCCCACGGCGCCGACCATCGACCTGGCCTCGATCGGCGGGGCGGGCACGACGACCACCTCGACCCCGTCGACGACGTCCACCTCGTCGACGACGTCCACGACCAGTACCACGACGACCTCGCCTCCGGTCACGACGGCCCGTCCCACGACGACGGTGCCACCCTGCTATCGCGATCCCGAAGGGGGGTGCTACCAGGCGGGTGAGTTCTGCCCCACGGCCCTGCGGGGCGAGACGGTCGAGGGACAGGACGGGCCGCTCGAGTGCGTCGACGACGACGGGTGGCGCTGGGAGGCGCCCGGACCGTCGACGGCGGCGAGCGCCAGCACCACGGGGAGCGCCGTCGCCACCTCGGCGCAGCTCGCCTTCACCGGTCCGGGACCGGCCATGCAGGTCGTCCTCGGGGTCGGCGCGCTCCTCTGCACGATCGGCGTGGTGATGCTCGTCGCCGCCGACGTCCCGAGGCGCCTCGCGGTCCTGGTGGCGACGGGGAGGACGTCGGCTCCGGACCGACGACGGGGCGGGTGGGGGCGCACGCACCACGGAGGGGGTGACCGGGGGGCCGTCGCACCGCTCTTCCGACGGTCGAGCGACCTCCTCGTACCGGGCCGGCCCGACCACACCTGACGGGCCCGGCGCCCCGGGCGCAGGTGCCGGTGCGACCCGCGGTGGCGACCGGCCCCACTGGCGCCTGCGGTCCCTTCAGGCGGGCAGCTGACCGAGGAAGAAGCGGGTGCCCTGGTCGTCGGCGCAGGTGGCGGTGACGCCGTAGGGCTGGGCCTCGGGGTCGGTGGCGGTGCCACCGGCGTCGCGCACCCGTCGGACCGCCGCCTCGATGTCGTCCACCAGGTACATGGGCACCGTGGTGGCCCGGGGGTGGCCCCCGCTCATGCCGCCTCCGGGACGGACGTCGACCAGCTGCCAGCCGTCCTCGACCCGGCCCGGGGCCACCTCCCACCCCAGCACGGCCCCGTAGAAGGCGCGGGCCCGGGCCGAGTCCACCACCTCCATGGTGATGTAGGCCACGTCGCCCTGGCGCCGTCCGTGCTCGGGCCCCCGGGGGGCGGGGACGCCGGCCGGGGGCGTGAAGACGGCGAAGGGGGTGCCCTGGTCGTCGGTGCACTCCGCCACCCGCCCGTAGGGCTCGTCGACGGGGGCCTGGGCCGTGCCCCCCGCCTGGCGGACGCGGGCCACAGCGGCGTCGACGTCGTCCACGGCGAAGCACAGGAAGAGGGTGCTGTCGGGCACGCCGCCCCACAGGCCGTGATGGGGTGCGGAGCCCACCACTCGTCGTCCCTGCGGCCCGCTGGCCGGGCCGTAGTCCCAACCCAGCACGGCGGCGAAGAAGGCGGCCGCCCGGGCCACGTCGGGCACCCACAGCGACACGTAGCCGACGTCACCCTGGCGCAGCCGGTCCGCGCCGGGGGCGGGTGCGGGGCTCGACACCATCCAGCGGTGGTGGAAGGGGTCGCGCACCACGGCGTTGCGACCGTGGGGGTAGTCGGCGGCGGGCCGCTCCAGGGCCGCGCCCGTCTCCAGTGCCAGGGCCACCACGGCGTCAACGTCGGGGACCTCGACCACCAGGCTGACGGTGGCGGGGGCCCCGGGCCGGGGAGCGGCGACGTCGGCCGAGCGATCGCCCGGGGGCGGCTCGTCGGCCAGGTAGACCTGGCTCCGTCCGAGGACGAGCTCGGCGTGCCCGATCCGGCCGTCGTCCATGAGGATGGGCTCGCCCTGGGGGCGGGCCCCGAGGACCTCCTCGTACCAGGCCAGGGCCCGGCGGGCGTCGGCCACGACGAGGTAGGGGACGACGTCGGCGGCGGACGCCGGCGCCGGTGCGACGTCGGCGTGGGGGGCGAGGGTGGTCTCGGACACGATGACTCCTTCCGGGAGGTGCAGCCCGCGCTCCACCCTGGCGCGCAGGGTGGCGGCGAAGGCGGGATCGGGATCCACGGGGACGACGGGGGAGCGCAGCGATTCGAAGGGGTCAGGCATCGTCGGTCTCCTCGGCGTCGTAGCGGCGCCGGAAGGCGGCCCGGGCCCGGACCAGCAGCCCCTCGGTGGCGTGCAGGCTGCGGTCGACCAGGACGGCCACCTCGGCCACGGGGAGATCGTCGAGATAGCGCAGGGTGAGCACGGCCCGGTGCAGGGGGGCCAGGTCGGCCAGGGTGGCGCGGGCCCGGAGGGCGTCGAGGCGCACGTCCCAGTCGTCCGCCTCCTCGTCGGCGCGGGCGCTCCCGAGGGCGCTGAGCCCGCGCTGCTCCCGGGCCTGGCGGCGCCAGTGGTCCACGAGCTTGTGCCGGGCCACCCCGACCAGCCACGGAGCCGTCACCACGGCGGCGTCCCGGCGGCGCACGGCGTCCACGGCGGCCAGGAAGGCCTCGGCCGTGAGCTCCTCGGCCAGGGCCCGCTCGCCGCAGCGCGCCACCAGGTAGCCGTAGACCTGGGGGAGGGCCCGGTCGTAGAGGGCCAGGAGCTGGTCGGCGGGGTCCCCGGCCACGGCGGCGTGGTCGCTCACGTCCGTATCGTCGTCCCGGGGCCCGGGATTCCGACGCCCGGGGGGGAGATTCCCCGGGCCAGGCCGCTGGGGCAGGCTGGGACTGTGCACTGGGTCGTGGACGGGATGAACCTCATCGGGTCACGACCCGACGGGTGGTGGCGGGACCGGCCCGGGGCGCGCCGTCGCCTGGTGGGGAGGCTGGCCCTCCTGGTGGGGGGCGACACCCGGGTCACCGTGGTCTTCGACGGCCGCCCCGCCCCGGGGGAGATCGAGGACGCCGGGCTCCGCGGCGTGGAGGCCCGCTTCGCCCCGGGTGGGCCCAACGCCGCCGACCGGGCCATCGTGGCGCTGGTCGCCGGCCTGGGGGACCTCACCCACGTCACCGTGGTGAGCTCGGACGCCGCCCTGGTCCGGGACCTGCGGTCCCTGGGGGCGGCCGTGGAGGGGGTGCGTGCCTTCGGCGACCGCCTCGACGCCGGGGCCGGGGGGGCGGGCTGAGCGGGGTCAGCCGGGCAGGGCACGGAGGGGGTCGGTGGCGGTCGTCCCCAGGGCCTCGGCCACGGCGGGGTTGGTGAGCACGCCCCCGGCGGTGAGGAGCCCCTCGGCCAGGAGGGGGTCGGCTTCGATGGCGCCCCGCACCCCGAGGTCGGCCACGGCCAGGGCGTAGGGGACGGTGGCGTTGGTGAGGGCGTAGGTCGAGGTGTGGGGCACGGCCGCCGGGATGTTGCCCACCCCGTAGTGGAGCACCCCGTGGCGCTCCACCACGGGGTGCTCGTGGGTGGTCTCCTCCGTGGTGGCGATGCACCCGCCCTGGTCCACGGCTACGTCGACGATCACGGTCCCCGGCTTCATGCCCCGCACCATGTCCTCGGTGACGACCACCGGGGCCCGGCCCCCCGGGACGAGGACGGCCCCGATGACGAGGTCGGCCTCGGCCAGACAGCGCTCGATCACGGCCCGGTTCGAGGCCAGGGTCATGATCCGGCCCCGGTGGATCTGGTCCACCAGGCGCAGACGGTCGAGGTCGCGGTCGATGAGGATGACCTCGGCCTCCATGCCCTGGGCGATCCAGGCGGCGTTGGTCCCCACCGTGCCCGCACCGAGCACCACCACCCGGCCGGGACGCACCCCCGGCGCCCCCCCCAGGAGGACCCCCCGCCCCCCGTGGCCCCGCTCCAGGAAGTGGGCGCCCACCTGGGGGGCGAGGCGGCCCGCCACCTCGCTCATGGGGGCCAGCAGGGGCAGGGCCCCGGCCCCGTTGCGCACCGTCTCGTACCCGAGGGCGGTGGTGCGGGCCGCCGTCAGGGCCCCGGCCACCTCGGGGTAGGCGGCCAGGTGGAGGAAGGTGAACAGGACCAGGTCGGCCCGAAGGAATCCGAACTCCTCGGATTGGGGCTCCTTCACCTTCACCACCAGCTCGGCCCCCCAGGCCCCGGCGGTGTCGACGAGCTCGGCCCCGGCCCGGGCGAAGTCCTCGTCGGTGAGGGAGGATCCCGCCCCCGCCCCCCGCTCCACCAGGACGCGATGGCCGTGGGTGCGCAGCTCGCGGGTCCCGTCCGGGGTGAGGGCCACCCGGTTCTCGCCCGGCTTGCGCTCCGTGGGCACGCCGACGATCACGCCGGCGACGCTACCGTCCCACCCCGACCCGGGCCGGTCCCCGACCCGGGCCCGGCCCCTTGACGGACTGGCGCCGCCCTCCTAAGTTGCCGATGCTTCGTTCAGTATGCAGATCTCTTGTTCGAGATGACGAACAGAGGCGCCGCCGAGGATAGGGGGAAGGCGTGAAGCTCGACCTGCTGTACGAGATCGACGTGCCCAAGCCGTGGGAGGGGGAGCACCCCTGGGGCCAGCGCCGGGCCGAGCAGCAGGCCTACGCCGAGGCCCTGGAGCAGATCAAGCTGGCCGACACCCTGGGCTTCAACACCGTCTGGCACGTGGAGCACCACTTCCGCGAGGGCCGGTCCCACTCGCCCGCCCCCGAGGTCATCATCGGCGCCCTGTCCCAGGCCACCAAGAACCTGCGCCTGGGCTTCGGGGTGGTCCTCATGCCGCACCAGTTCTGCCACCCCGTCCACGTGGCCGAGAAGGTGGCCACGGCCGACATCCTCTCGGGCGGCCGGGTGGAGTGGGGCACGGGCCGCTCCACGCCCATGGAGCAGACCGCCTTCCACGTGCCGGTGGAGGAGAGCCGGGCCGAGTGGCAGGAGGCCATCGAGGCCACCGTCCAGGCCTGGCGGGAGGAGTACTTCGAGTTCCACGGCAAGTACCTCGACTTCCCCCGCCGCATGGTCACCCCCAAGCCCGTCCAGGTCCCCCACCCCCCGGCGTGGATGGCGGCCACCTCGGACGGATCGGCGGCCGTGGCCGGCAAGCTCGGCATGGGGCTGCTGTCGTTCTCCATCATGCAGCCCATCCAGAAGATGGCCGAGCACATCAAGCAGTACCGCGAGGCGGCCAAGAACCCCGAGCCCCTCACCGAGGTGACCACCAACAAGGTGGCCGCCTACACCCTCGTGCACTGCGCCGACTCCATGGAGCAGGCCGAGGCCAACGGGATCTGGGACTCGGTGTGGTGGTGGTACAAGAACCTGGCCGAGTTCATCCTGGAGTGGGAGGTCCCCCACTTCTCCGACGAGGAGAAGGACCGCATGTTCCCGCTCCTCAAGCGCCAGATCGAGGGCAAGTTCGACCCCAAGTGGTTCTCCGAGGCCGACATGATCATCGTGGGCGACCCCGAGACGTGCCTGGAGAAGATGCTCAAGTACGCCGAGCTCGGTGTGGACCAGCTCATCTGCTACTCGCAGTTCGGCTACCTGCCCCACGAGTCGGTCATGCGCACCATCGAGCTCCTCGGCACCAAGGTGATCCCCGAGCTCGAGCGGCGCGGCATCGAGGCCTCGGCCACCGTCACGGCCTGACGGCTCCCGGGCCTCCACCACGGCGGCGCCGCTGCAGGGGGGCGGCGCCGAAGGCAGGAACCGACACGCGCAGGAGGCGGCGATGACGCGCACCGACGACAGCGAGGTACCCGACTATCCCGCCATGCTGCGCATGGACGGGCGCGGCATCGTGGTCATCGGGGCGGGGCAGGGCATCGGGCGCCAGACGTGCCACGCCCTGGCCCAGGCCGGCGCCGTGGTGTTGTGCGTCGACCTCGACCCCGACCTCGCCGGCGAGGTGGCGGGCGAGGTGGGGGGGGTGGCGTGGTCGGGCAACGCCACCGTCCGCCACGACGCCGAGCGGCTCTTCGCCGAGGCGCCCGGCGCCCTGGCCGGGGCGGGGGCCGGGGCCATGTGCGGCGTCGTCGACATCGTGGGCATGGCCCAGTACAAGAACCTCCTCGACATCGACGACGAGTTGTGGGCCTGGCACCACGACATCGTCCTGCGTCACGCCTACCTCGCCGTCCAGCTCGGCGGGCGGGTCCTGCGCGACGCCGGCGGCGGCGTCATGGTCTTCGTGGCCTCGGCCTCGGGGCTCACCGCCGCCCCCCGCCACGCCGCCTACGGGGCGGCCAAGGCCGGGCTCATCGGGCTGGTGCGATCGGCCGCCGTCGAGCTCGGCCCCCTCGGCATCCGGGTCAACGCCGTGGCCCCGGGGCTGGTGTGGACGCCGCGGGTGTCGGCCTACCTCGGGGACAAGGGCAAGGACCTCAACGCCGCCAATTCGCCCTTGGACCGGGTGGCCCTGCCCCGCGACATCGCCGCCGCCATCACCTTCCTGGCCTCGGACATGTCGTCCTACGTGAACGGGCAGATCCTGTCGGTGGACGGGGGCGTGGGCGTGAAGTTCCCCTACCCCGTCCCCGAGCACCTGTGACCGGAGTGCGGTGACGGGGCGCCCCGGTCGGGCCGAGCAGGTCGAGCCCTTCCTGCGGGGCTGCGCCTGGCCGGCGGCACCGGGGGTGCCCTATCCCCGCTTCGACCCCCGCGACGCCGGGCGCCTCCCCGCCGACACCTGGCAGTGCGCCACCCTGCCGGCCGGGGTCCGCCTCGAGCTGGTGGGCGACGCCGCCCGCCTCGAGCTGGACTACACCCTGGGCAGCACCGACCTGGGCTACCGGGGGCCGGGGGCGGGCACCACCTTCGCCGTGTGGCGGGGCGGGGTGCAGGTCGACGAGCAGCCCGCCGCCGGCGCCGGGGCCGGGGCGGGGCCGGCCCCGTCCGCCGCGGCCGAGGCACCCGCCACGGCGGGGACGGGCGGGGGTGGGGGGGCCGTCGCCACGGTGGGGCTGGACCTCGCCCCCGAGGCGGGGGGGACGGCCGTGGTGTACCTCCCCGAGGGGCTCCGGCCCGAGATCGTGGCCCTGCGGGCCTCGGGGGGCAGCGCCGCCCCCGCCCCCCGCGGGCCGCGCTGGGTCGCCTACGGCGACTCGCTCCTGGAGGGGTGGGTGGCGAGCGCCCCCGCCCTGGGCTGGGGGGCGATCGTGGCGCGCCGCCACGGCCTCGACCTCGTGAACCTGGGCTACGCCGGATCGGCCCGGGGGGAGATCCCCTGCGCCGAGGCCATCGCCGCCCTCGAGGCCGACGTCATCTCCATCACCCACGGCACCACCTGCTGGACCCGGACCCCCCACAGTGCGGGCATGCTGGTCGAGGGCACGCGCGCCTTCCTCGCCATCGTGCGCCAGGGCCATCCCGACACCCCCATCGTGCTGGCCAGCCCGGTGCTGCGCCCCGACGCCGAGGCCACCCCCAACCGCCTGGGCGCCACCCTGGCCGACCTGCGGGCCGCCATGGAGGAGGCCGCGGCCGAGCGCATCGCCGGGGGTGACGCCAACCTCGTGCTCGTCCCCGGGGCCGGGGTGATCACGGCCGGGCAGCTGGCCGACGGCATCCATCCCGGCGACGACGGGCACGCCACCATGGCCCGGGTCTTCGGGGCGGCCCTGGCCAGCGCGGCCGGGACGGCGCCGGGATGAGCGGCTCCCCCTCGGCCCGGCGGGTGGTGTCGGTGGTCGACTTCCTGGCGTCGCGCCCCGGTGAGTGCTTCGGGCTGTCGGAGCTGGCCCGCACCCTCGGCCTGTCCAAGGCCACCACCCACGCCCTGTGCGCCACCCTGACCGAGACGGGCTGGCTCCTGCGCAACCCGGCCGACAAGACCTACACCCTGGGGCCGGCCCTCATCGCCGCCGGCCACGCCGCCGGGGCCCGCCAGCTGGACCTGGTCGACCACGCCCGGCCCGTCATGGACGAGCTGGCCGGGATGCTCGCCGCCCAGGTGGTGGCCTCGAGCACGGTCGGGGACGAGATGGTGCTCCTGGCCACCACGGGTCGCCCCGGCCCCATGTGGCTGGCCTTCACCGTGGGGCAGCGGGTGCCCCTGGCCCCGCCCCTGGGCACGGTCTTCCTGGCCTGGGCCCCCGCCCCGGCCGTCGACCGCTGGCTCGACCGCCTGGGCCCGGGCGCCTCGGAGGAGGACAAGACCCGCCTGCGCGCCGCCCTCGGGGTGGTGCGCCGCCGGGGCTACGCCCTCAACCTCGAGGCGGTGGCCAACCTCAACCTGAGCCGGGCCCTGTCCGGGCGCGACGAGGTCGGGGCCCTCACGGTGGTGGTCGAGGAGCTGGCCCACGAGGAGTACCTGCTGCAGGAGCTCGAGGCCGGGGCCACCTACCGCCTGAGCCAGGTCTCGGCCCCGGTGTTCGGGCCCGAGGGGGCCGTGGCCCTGGCCCTCACCGTGGTGGGGCTGCCCGAGAAGCTGACGGGGGAGGAGATCCCCCGCTACGGCGACGCCCTGGTCGACGCGGCCCGGCGCGTCACCTCCTCCATCCACGGCCGGGCCTCGTGACCCCGGGCGGCGCCGGGCCCCTGGCCGCCTACGACCTCACCGGCCGGGTGGCCATCGTCACCGGCGCCGCCTCCGGCATCGGCCGGGCCTCGGCCGAGTTCCTGGCGGCGGCGGGGGCCACGGTGGTGTGCGCCGATCGCGACGAGGAGGGGGCCGGGCGCACGGCCGGCGCCATCGGGGCGGCCGGGGGGTCGGCCCGCCCCGCCCTCCTGGACGTGGCCGACCCCGCCGCCGTCGACGCCCTGGTGGCCGACACCGTCGCCCGGGGCGGCCGGCTCGACGTGGTGGCCAACGTGGCCGGGATCATCCGCACCGTGCCGGTGGCGGAGATGACCGACGAGGAGCTCGAGGCGGTCCTGGCCGTGAACCTGAAGGGCGTCGTCCACGGGTGCCGGGCGGCGGCCCGGGTCATGGCGCCCCAGGGGTCGGGCGCCATCGTGAACATGGCCTCGGCCGCCGTCGACGCCCCGGCCAAGGGGCTCGCCGCCTACGGCATGGCCAAGGCGGCCGTGGTGCAGCTGACCCGGGTCCTCGCCACCGAGCTCGCCCCCGACGGGGTCCGGGTCAACGCCGTCGCCCCGGGTTTCGTCGAGACGGCCATGACGGCCCGGCGCTACACGGCCGGGGACGGGACGGTGGACGAGGCCCGGCGCGCCGCCGTGCTGGACGGGGTGGCCCGGGGCACCCCGCTGCGCACGGTGGGCGCCCCCGAGGACGTGGCCCACGCCGTGCTCTACCTGGCCTCCGACGCGGCCCGCTTCGTCACCGGGCAGATCCTGCGCCCCAACGGGGGCGTGGCCATGCCGTGGTGAGGACGGTGTCCCCGTCCCGCCCCCGAGCCGAGGAGGGAGCATGCACGTGACCGTGGACACCGAGGGGGGCGCCGCCGCCGTCGGGCTGGACCAGCCCGAGGACTGCACCCGCTTCGACGTGGTGGTGCGGGGGACCGGCCACGCCGCCGCCGTCGACGCCGCCCTGCGGGGGGCGGGGGCGGGGGAGCTCGACGGCGAGGGCGAGGCCCTGGTGGGGGTGGCCTGGGTGCG
>DATJOV010000335.1:0-5365 GCA_035506735.1 Acidimicrobiales bacterium
CGGCGTCGTAGTGGGCCCGCTCGGCGCCGTCCAGGGCCCCGTCGTCGCCGCGCACCCCCTGGACCCGGTTGTGGATGCGCTTGGTGAGGGCGAAGAAGCGGGGGTCGCCCCCCACCACCAGCCACCGCATGTCCAGGCCCGCCCCCCGGCTGTAGCCCAGGAGGACCTGGAGCATCTCGGCCACGCCCCCGCCCCGGTGGGTGGAGTTGACGTTCCACACCGCCCCCGATCCGAGCAGCCCCCGCATGCGCCCGGCGGCGGCGGTGAGGCGGGCGTAGCGCTCCTCCCCGATGAGGGGGTGGAAGCGCTCGAGCGGGGCGGCGGGGACCTCGAATTCCCGGGGGGCGATCACGGGCGCTGATCCTGTCATGGTGCCGGGGCACCCCGGGACGGGCCGGGGACAGGGCCGCCGCCGCGGCGTGACTCAGGACGGGGGTGAGGCCCGCGCCGGCCCGGCCGCGGCGGGCGGCGTCAGGGGCTGGCGCGCAAGGACGGGCTGGGGCGCCGTCGCCGGCTCCGGGACCACGACCCGGGCCGGGGAGGGGCTCGGTGCCGCGCCTCGGCGTCCCCGCCGGACCATGGTGGCGGCGGCATCGGCGTCGTGGACGGTGAGGGCGGCGATGGCGCCCACCAGGGCCAGGGCGGCGGCGGTGAGGAAGGCGGCGTGGTAGGGGGCGAGGTGGGCCGTGGCGTGCCCGACCCGGGTGGGGCTCACCCCGACGGCCGAGACCACCGTGGTGAGGATGGCCACCCCCACGGCCCCGCCCAGCTGGCGTTGGGCGTTGAAGAGGGTCGAGGCCCGGCCCGTCTCGGCCGGGCTCATGGTGGCGAAGGCCGCCGCCTGGGTGGGGACGAAGACATGGGCCATGGCGAAGCCCATCTCCAACAGGACCAGCCGCACCAGCCACAGGTCGGTGTGGTCGCCCACGAGGGCCATGACGGCCATGCCGCCGGCCACGCCCAGGAGCCCGCCCACCATGACCCGGCGCGGGCCCAGGTTCGGGTAGAGGAGGCGGGTCACGAGCTGCGCCCCGAGCATCACCCCCAGGGCCTCGGGGAAGGTGGAGAGGCCCGACCCGAGGGCCGAGAGCCCGAGCCCGTCCTGGAAGAACAGCGCCACCAGGTAGAGCACGCCCAGGAAGGCGCCCGAGCCGGCGAACATGACCAGGTTGGTGGAGCGGAAGAGCCGGTTGCGGAACAGCCCCAGGGCGATCATGGGCGCCGGCCGGCGCAGCTCCACCACCACCAGCGCCGCCAAGAGGACGGCACCGGACACGGCGCTCGTGACCACGTCGGTGGTGTGCCAGCCCTTGATGGGGCCCTCCGACAGCCCGTACATGAGCAGTCCCAGGCCGGCCCCGGCCAGGAGGAAGCCGGGCAGGTCGAACGCGCCCGCCTCCTGGCGGGGCTGCTCGCGCAGGAACACCAGCCCGAAGGCGATGGCGAGGAGCCCGATGGGGAGGTTGACGAAGAAGACCCAGCGCCACGAGGCGTCGGTGACGAAGAGGCCGCCCAGCACCGGCCCCAGGGCCGGGGCCATGGCCGTGGGCACGACCAGGATGGCCGAGGCCCGCACCCGCTCGGCCGGGGGGAAGGCCCGCCACAGCATGGTCATCCCGACCGGGGTCATGAGGCCGCCCCCCACCCCCTGGAGCACCCGGAACAGGGTGAGCTCGCCCAGGCTGGTGGCGAGCCCGCACAGGGCCGACGCCCCCGTGAACACGGCGATGGCCACGAGCAGGACCCGGCGCGGCCCGATGCGGTCCCCCAACCACCCCGAGGTGGGGATGAACACGGCCAGGCTCACCAGGAAGCCGATCACCACGGTGTCCACCGAGGTGGAGCGGACGTGGAAGTCGCGGCCCAGCGTGGGGAGGGCGACGTTGACGATGGTGGTGTCCATGATGGCCATGAACATGGCGGCCACGTACACCACGGCCACCGCCACCTTCTGGTTCATGGATCGGGTGGGCACGAACGACACGTTAGGGAGAATCACTGAGTTTGTCAATGATTGATTTATTCCCTGACTAGGTCTACGATCTACCCATGGTCACCACGCCGAAGGGGTCGACGGGCACGCGGGGGACGACGGCCGCCACCCGGGAGACCCGCCAGGAGGCCTGGCGCCGCATGCGCACCCTGGCCCACCTGCCCGCCCACCTGGACCGGGTCCACCGGCTGGCGGCCGAGGCGGGGCTCACCCCCGGGGTGAGCAAGGCCCTGCCCCACATCCCCCCGGACCGGCCCGTGCCCATGCGGGAGCTGGCCGCCTCCCTGCGCTGCGACAACTCCTACGTGACGGCGGTGGTGGACGCCCTGGAGGAGCGAGGCCTGGCCGAACGGCGGGCCCACCCCACCGACCGCCGGGTGAAGGTGGTGGCGCTCACCCCGTCGGGTGCGGCCCTGGCCACGCGCCTCCAGGCCGAGATGTCCGAGCCCCCGGCCGAGTTCGACGCCCTCACCGACGCCGAGGCCGCCCAGCTCCGCGACCTCATGCGCAAGCTCGCCCCCGAGTGACCCGTGCGGGGTGGAGGCGGCCCGGCCGGGCCCGCCTCTTCCCAGGACCCCGGGTCAGGCCGCCTTGGCCAGGAAGCGACCGAGGTGGCCGTTGTGCAGCAGCTTCCCGAGCACGCTCTCGACCAGTGACAGGGGGATGGCCCTCGTCTGCGAGGGCGCCGGAGCGGTGATGGTCACGGGCGCGCCGTAGTCGGTGAGGTCGACGGTGCCCGAGACGCTGAAGCCGTGCCCGGCGGCCTGCACGGACGCCTGGACGAGCCGACCGCTCCCGTCCGCCCACAGCTTGGCCCCCAGGCGGATGCCGTCGAGGCGCCCACCGATGCCGAAGACGCTGGCCGGCGTGGTGCCGACGGTCCCGGAGCCGAGCGACACCACCTTGGCGTGATGGCTCCGGGCGAAGGTGAGGATCTCGTTCACGTCACCGAGGGCGCCGGCCACGGTGCTGAACCCGGCGGGGATGCCCGAGGTCACGCTCGAGGGCAGGGCCACCGAGATCCACGGCTCCCCCACCAGCGTCGCCAGCCCCGGGATCTCGGCGTAGACGGTGCCGCCCGAGAGCACGGCGTCGATGGTGGTGGGGCTGTCGGAGCCGCCCGGGATGAGCGAGGCCACGCTGGCGGGCAGGGTGACGGCGGCCGACACGGCGTCGTCGGCGAAGTCCACCTGGCCCGTCCCAGACACGGCGACGGTGCCGTGCCGGGTGAGGCCGGTGAGCGAGAGCGTGAAGCTGAACGAGGCCGAGGTGACCGGGGCCGAGGAGGCCGAGTCCTGCACCACCGGGCGGGACCGGGCGAAGGCGCCCGAGGCCAGCCCCCCGCCGCTCACCCCCGCTGCCGCCACGACGACCGCCGCCGCTGCGAGAACCTTGGTCCGTCGTGTCATCAGGACTCACCCCCGTCCTCTCGGACGGCGCCCCCGCGCCGCCCGCACGCCCTCGCCGCCTCCGGACGACCCGGAGGTCGCCGGTCACGGTGGGGCGACGCCAGCCTAACCCCGGCCCCCCGCCGCCGGGGGCAGGCGCCGGGACACCCCCCTCACCTGGGACGACCACGGCGGCGGGGGCGGCGGTAGGGTGCGTCCATGACCATTGCCATCGGTGACAAGGTTCCCGACGTCGAGGTGAGGACCATGGGGCCCGACGGTCCCACGAGCGTGCGCACGGGCGAGGTCCTGGGCGGCCCCAAGGTCGTGCTGTTCGCCGTGCCCGGCGCCTTCACCCCGGGCTGCTCCAAGATCCACCTCCCCGGGTACGTAGAGCACGCCACCGAGCTCAGGGGCAAGGGCGTGACCACCATCGCCTGCGTGGCCGTGAACGACGCCTGGGTGATGGACGCCTGGGCGAAGGACCAGGGCGTGGGGGACGCCATCGTCATGCTGGCCGACGGCAACGCCGACTTCACCACGGCCATGGGCCTGGAGTGGGACGGGAGCGTCGCCGGCCTGGGGGTGCGCAGCCAGCGCTACGCCGCCGTCATCGAGGACGGCGTGGTCACCTCGCTCGAGGTCGAGCCCAAGCCGGGCGTGGACGTGAGCTCCTGCAGCGCCATCCTCACCAAGCTCTGAGCCGCCTCGGGACCGGGTACCGGACCGCCCGGGAGCGGCCCGGCCAGGGTCAGGGAACCCCGCCTCCGGACAGCCCGCTGCCCCCGATCTGCCCGGCCAGCTGCTGGAGGCACTTGGCCTGCTGGGACGCCGTGGGGGGGTCCCCATAGGTCGAGTCGCGGCCCTCCGAGCACAGCTTGAGCTGGGTCTCGGGCGACGAGGTGCTCAGGATCGAGGTCGTGTGCCCGCCCGCCGTGCCGGTACCGCCGCCGAAGACGTTGGCGCTCATGAGCACGAGGACGGCCACGATCAGCAGGCTGGCCATGAGCGCCACCAGGCTGACCCCGGTGGACAGTCCCCGCTCGCCTCGACCCCGCGCCGTGCCGTGTCCCATGGGTTCCCGCCTTTCAGGGCAGAGCTCCCCGAGGAGGTGTCGGCACGCCGACGCCGGTTCTGAAGCGCCACGGGCCCATCCGGGACGCAGCCCCGGGACGGGCGGGAGGCCCGTCCCGGGGCTGCCCCCGGCCCTCCGGGGCGCGCCGCGGGCGGGGCGCCACCAGTACGCTCCGCCACGATCGGTGTCGGACGAGCGCGGAGGAACCAGCCATGACCGAAGCCCTCGACGTCCTGGGAGCCTCCGTGGCCCGACTGCGCGGCGTCGTGGAGGGCCTGGACCCCGACGAGCTGGTGGCGCAGGCCTACCCGTCCGAGTGGCGGGTGGCCGACGTCCTGTCCCACCTCGGGTCGGGCGCCGTCATCTTCCGCCGCTGGGCCGACGACGCCCTGGCCGGGCGCAGCACCCCGGAGGACTTCGCCCCCTCGGTATGGGACGAGTGGAACGCCAAGAGCCCGGCCCAGGTGGCCACCGATCTCGTCCGCGCCGACCAGGACTACCTGGAGCGGCTGGTGGCGGCGGACGAGGCCGAGCGGACACGGTTCAGCTTCTCCATCGGGCCCCTCACCACGGATTTCGCCGGGTTCGTGCAGCTGCGCCTCAACGAGCACGTCCTGCACAGCTGGGACGTGGTGGTGGTGGGGGATCCCGGCGCCGGCCTCCCCCCCGACGCCACCGCCCTCATCGTCGACAACCTGCGCCTCACGGCCCGCTTCAGCGGGAAGCCCCCCGGCGAGCCCACCCGCCTGACGGTGCGCACCACCGCGCCGGGCCGGGACATCGCCCTCGAGCTCGGACCGGACGAGGTGGGCCTGGTCCCCCTGTCCGGACCCGACGTCGAGGCCCGCCCCGACCTGGAGCTCCCGGCCGAGGCCCTCGTCCGCCTGGTCTACGGCCGCCTCGACCCGG
>DATJOV010000336.1:0-2474 GCA_035506735.1 Acidimicrobiales bacterium
AAGGGCGGAGCGGTCGTCGACCGCATCGAGCCCGGCGAGATCGATCACGGCCAGCACGATTCGGTGCTGGACGTCTTCCTGGCGCCGGGGGGTTGCACGCTGGTGCGGGCCGACCTGTTCGCCGAGCTCGGCGGGTTCGACCCCGCCATCGTCGCCATGGGCGAGGACCTCGACCTGTGCTGGCGGGCCCAGATCCTCGGGGCGCGGGTGGTGGTGGCGCCCGGTGCCCGGGTCCGGCACCTGGAGCTGCTGGCCAGCGGGCGGCGCCCCCTCCCCGAGCACGTCCTGCGGGGCATGCCCGGGGCCGAGGGCGCCGGCCCCGGGACCCCGCCCCCGGCCGTGACGGCGGTGCCGGGGGGGGAGGGTGAGGAGGGTGGGGCCGGCACCGGACCCGAGGGCGCCAGCCCCGGCGCCGAGGGCTCCGACGGCCCGGCCCCGGGGCCGGTCTCCCGTGTCTCGCTCCAGGCCCTCCAGCGCCGCCACGAGCTCCTCAGCGCCCTGAAGGCGTACGGGCCCTGGCACCGGGTCCGGGTCCTGCCCCAGGTGGCCGTGCTGGCCCTGGCCGAATGGACGGTGGCGGCCCTGGCCGGCCACCGGGCCCGGGCCGGGGCCATCGCCCACGCCTGGCGATGGAACCTGGGCAGGCGCCGGGTGGCGCGGGCGGCCCGGAGCGAGCTCCAGGCCCATCGTCGGCTGGGCGACGCCGAGGTCCGCCGCCTCCAGCTCCACGGCAGCGCCCGCCTCAACGCCTACCTCCGGCGCGCCGTCACCCACGGGCTCGAGGCGGCCAACGTGGGCGGGGGACACCGCGGCGAGGCGGACCTCGAGGGGTCGGGCCACGACGACCGGGGCGGAGCCGACGCCGCCGGGGTCGGGGAGGGCGGGGACGGGGACGGGGACGAGGGCCCGAGCACCTCCACCCGGTGGCTCGTCCTGAGCGCCGCCGCCCTGGTGGTGGTGTTCGGCTCGAGAGAGCTCATCGGCCCCGGGTTCCCGTCGGTGGGACAGCTCCTCCCGCTCCCGGGCTGGGCCACGCTGGTGCACCGCTTCCTCTCGGGGTGGCAGCCCACCGGGGTGGGGTCCACCGATCCCACGTCGCCCGCCGCCGGGGTGCTCGGGGTGGCCGGGTTCGTGCTGTTCGGCAGCGTGGGACTGCTCCAGAAGGTGCTCGTCCTGGGCTGCATCCCGGCCGGGGCCCTGGGCATGAGCCGGCTGGTGCGCCCGCTCGGGACGACGTGGGCCCGGATCACCGCCGTCGTCGTCTACCTCGCCGTCCCCGTCCCCTACGACGCCATCGCCACGGCCCGCTTCGACGCCCTGGTGGCCTACGCCGTCTGCCCCTGGATGCTGCACCTGCTGGCCCGGCTGTCGGGTGTCGAGCCCCACGCCACCGCGGTCGGCACCCGTCACGAGTCCCTGCGGCGGGCGTGGCGCCATCCCCTGGTGCGGGGGACTGTGGCCCTCGGTCTGCTCGACGCCGGCGCCACCGCCCTGGCCCCCACCACGGCCTTCCTGGTCCTCGTCCTGACCCTGGGCCTGGCCCTCGGCACCGTCGTCGTGGCCGGACGGCGGGGACTCGGCGGCGCCCGCCGGGCGCTGGTGGGGGGGGTGGGGGCCACCGTGGTGGCGGTGGTGCTCCTTGCCCCGTGGTCCATCGCCGTCCTGGGGGGCCCGCAGCGGTGGGCCACCCTGGCCGGGCTCCCCGTCACGGCCGCCTCGGCCCCGGGCTGGGGCCAGCTCCTGCGCCTGGCCGTGGGGCCCATCGGCAACGACGCCCTGGGCTGGGCCTTCCTCGCCGCCGCCGCCCTGCCCCTCGTCATCGGGGCCCGGCTCCGCCTGGCCTGGGCGGCACGGGCGTGGTCGGTGGCCGTGGTGGCGTGGTTGCTGGCCTGGCTGTCGGGCCGGGGCTGGCTGGGCTCGCTCGCCCTGTCCCCCCAGGTGCTCCTGGTCCCGGCCGCCGTGGGCCTGGCCCTGGGGGTGGGCCTGGGGGTGGCGGCCTTCCAGCGCGACCTCCCCGGCTACCGCTTCGGCTGGCGCCAGGGTGCCGCCGTGGTGGCCGCCGCCGCCGCCGTGGTGGGCATGCTCCCCGTCCTCGCCACCAGCGTCAACGGGCACTGGGACCTGGTCTCCACCGGCTACGGGGAGGCCACCTCGTGGATGGGCTCGAGCCGGGCCCCCGGCGACTTCCGGGTGCTGTGGCTGGGCGACCCGCGCCTGCTCCCGGGCGGGGGGTGGGCCCTGTCGCCCGGGCTGGCCTACGCCGTGAGCGAGAACGGGCTGCCCGACGCCACCGCCCTGTGGTCGGGCTCGGATCCCGGCCCGGCCGCCGCCGTGGCCAGGGACGTCGAGCTGGCCCGGTCCGGGTCCACCGTCCGGTTGGGGCGGCTCCTCGCCCCCTACGCCGTGCGCTACGTGGTGGTGGTCGAAGCCCTGGCCCCGGCCATCCCCGGCCTCCAGACCCCGCTCAGCCTGGC
>DATJOV010000337.1:0-2310 GCA_035506735.1 Acidimicrobiales bacterium
CGAGCACCGGGGTGAGCTACGCCACCTCGGCCGACGCCGACGTGGCCGCCTGGGACACCGACACGACCGGGGCCCTCCAGCCGAGCGCCAAGCAGTCCCCGGCCGGGGTGTCGGGTGCCCTGGCCGTGCTCGTCGTGGCCACGGGCTGAGCGGGGACCGGATGGCTACCCACCGGCGTCCAGCGCGGCGGCCATCATGAGCCCCGTGGGGCGCGGGTGGAAGCGGGCGACGGGGGTGGCGGCCGCCCTGGTGGCCCTGGGCGTGGGCATCCCCTCGGGGGCCGGGGCCGCACCCTCGGCCGGGGCCTCGGGCATGGTCCGGCCCTCCATCCTGTCCCCCGGGGTGGCCCCGCCCGGATCCACCAGCCTCGGCCCCCTGGCCGGCACCAAGCAGCTCCAGCTGGGGATCGTGCTCCAGCCCTCCGACGCCTCGGCCCTCACCGCCCTGGAGGGCGAGCTCTACGACCCCTCCTCGCCCCTGTACCACCAGTGGCTGGCGCCCGGGCAGTTCGCGGCCGAGTTCGGGCCCTCCTCCTCCGAGGTGGCCGCCGTCTCGTCGTGGCTCACCGGCCTGGGCCTGAGCGCCACCGTGTCGGGCTTCACCGTGAACGTCACGGCCCAGGCCAGCCGGCTGGCCTCGGCCCTGGGGACGACGTTCGAGGGCTATCAGACCCCCGCCGGGCAGACCGGGTACGTGGCCCAGGAGACGCCCCAGATCCCGAGCTCCCTGGCCGACGGGGTGATCAGCGGCATCATCGGCCTGAACAGCGCCGCCCCCTTCCAGCCCGAGCTGGCCCCGCCCGCCACCTCCACCGCCGCCCCGACCCCGGGACCCGAGGTCGACGGCCTCACCCCGTGCGCCGCCGCCTCGGCCGCCGCCGCCCCCGGCTACTACACCCTCGACGCCGAGGGGGCCGCCTACGGCATGGGCTCGCTCCTGGCCGACGGCCTCGACGGGCACGGCCAGACGGTGGCGCTGTACGAGCTGGGCTCCCACTCCTCCTCCGACGTGGCCGCCTACCTGAGCTGCTTCGGCCTCACCAACCCGGTGAGCACCGAGCCCGTCGACGGCGGGGGAGGCGCCGTGGGGGGGAACGGCACCCTGGAGGCCGACGCCGACATCGAGCAGGCCGCCACCCAGGCGCCGGGCGCCTCCATCGTCTCCTACGAGGGCCCCGACACCACCAGCGGGGCCTACGACACCTGGAACGCCATCGTGTCGGCCGACACCGCCAAGGTGGTGTCCACCAGCTGGGGCCTGTGCGAGCCCCTGTCCAACGAGGCGGGCTACATCGCCTCCTTCGCCACCCTCTTCGCCCAGGCCGCCATGCAGGGCCAGACCGTGCTCACCGCCTCGGGCGACAACGGCTCGGAGGACTGCTACGCCAGCGAGGGCTCCACCGCCCTCGAGGTCGACTACCCCTCCTCCGACGCCAGCGTGACCGCCGTCGGAGGCACCTCGCTCTTCGGCCCCGGTGACGAGGTGGTGTGGAACATCTCCGGCAACGGCGCCGGCGGGGGCGGCATCTCCCGGTACGTGGCCGACCCCGCCTGGCAGCCCGTGGACCTGTCGTGGAGCACCACCGGCAACGCCTGTGGCCAGGACTGCCGGGAGGTGCCCGACATCTCCGCCAACGCCGGGGTGGGGATGATCGTCGACTACGAGGGATCGTGGATCGCCGTGGGCGGGACCAGCCTGGCCGCGCCCCTCGTGGCGGGGATGGTGGCCGACCGGAACCAGGGGTGCGCCGCCACCACGGCCGACCTCGCCCCCACCCTCTACCAGGCCGCCGCCCAGGGCCTGGTCGGCAAGGGGCTGACCGACATCACCTCGGGGGACAACGATCTGACCGGCACCTACGGCGGGGCCGACTACGCCGCCACCGCCGGCTACGACCCCGCCACCGGCCTGGGCTCGCCCCTGGCCGCCGGCCTCACCTGCGCCGACGTGACCTCGGTGGGGACGGGCACGCCGGGGTCGCAGGTCACGGTGCACGGGCTCGGTCTCGAGCACGCCACCGTCGACTTCGGCGCCACCCCCGCCCAGGTGGTCTCGGCCACCGCCACCTCGGCCACGGTGGTGGTGCCCTCCGGGAGCGGCACCGTGGCGGTGAGCGCCACCAGCACCCTGGGGACGGGGACCCTGACCGCCTCCTTCTCCTACGGGACGCCGCCCCCCGTCCCGGCCGTGACCGGGGTCTCGCCCACCTCGGGACCGACCACGGGGGGGACGAGCGTCACCATCACCGGGACGGGCTTCACCGGGGCCACGGCGGTCAAGTTCGGGTCCAGCCCCGCCACCACCTTCACC
>DATJOV010000338.1:0-5691 GCA_035506735.1 Acidimicrobiales bacterium
GCCGGATGCTCCTCGAGGTCCTCTTCACTGCCGACGAGCACATGAGCGCCGAGGAGCTGGCGGAGGCGGTCCAGTCCCGGGCGCCGGACGTGCACCTCTCCACCATCTATCGGAACCTCGACGAGCTCGAGAAGCTCGGCGTCGTGGTCCACAGCCATCTCGGTCACGGGCCGGCCACGTACCACCTGGCCAGCACGGCCCATGGCCATCTCGTGTGCGAGGAGTGTGGGGCCATGTTCGAGGCCTCGACTGCCTTGTTCTCCGGGCTCTCCCGCAGCGCCATGACCCGCTTCGGATTCCGGATCGATCCCCACCATTTCGCCGTGATCGGTCGGTGCGAGGCCTGCGATCGTCGCTAGGGCGCGAGACACGCTCTCGGGCCATGCGGGCCCGGCGGCGGCGGCCCGGCGTCGCCTGCCAGGCTCCGGCCCGGGAGGCGCGCACGACGCCGGACCATGGCGCGCCCGAGCCACTCCCCACGAACCGGACCATCGCACGGGCCCGTCCCATCCCGGCCCGTGGGTCCGGTCGGACGTACGGGAGAGCCGATCCGCCGGCGCTGGTATCGTCCCTGCGACAACCAAGAACGACGTGCCGCCTGGGGGAAGCCGGTCGCAATCCGGCACTGGTCCGCAACCGTGGGCGACGGTCACGCCACGACCGCCGCAAGTCGGGATACCCAGGGTGGCACGCGGAGCCCCTTCGTCGAGACACGTGGCCCGGGGCTCGGCGGCCCCGCGGCGACGGTGTGGGGCACCGGGCACGGTCCGGAAAGGCTGCGATGCAGCGCAGGCCCCGCACCAGGCGCATGGCCCGGCGATCGGGTGCGGTCATGGCCATCGTCGCCCTGGCCTCGGCGTCGGCGTGCGCCGGCTCGGCGCCAGGTGGAGCGCAAGGGTCGGCGGCAGTGGCCCGGCGGGCTGCGCTGTGGCTCGCCCACCAAGTGGGCGACCAGGGTTTCGTCCCCACCAGCAGCGGCTCGGGCCCCGACCTTTCGTCAACCGCCCAGTCCGTGCTGGCCCTGGCGGCGGCGGACACGGGCCGAGCCCAGGCCGCGGCCGAGATGGGCTACCTCACATCCCACGCCCAGCAGTACGCCGAGGTGGACGGCGCTGAGGGCCCGGGCCAGTTGGGGATCCTCATCCTCGATGCCGAGGCGATGGGGTCCGACCCCAGACGGTTCGGGGGCACGGACCTCGTGGCCGCCCTGTTGGGCACGGAGCAGCCGAGCGGACCGAACGACGGGATGTTCGGCACCGACGCCCAGGCTGCCGACGAGGTCGCCGGGTCCTACGACCAGGGCATCGCCCTGGCGGCCCTGGCGGCAGCGGGAGTGCAGGGGACCGCAGCCGTCCGGCGGGCCGCCGCCTGGCTCTCGGGCCAGCAGTGCCCCGGGGGTGGCTGGACCCTGCCCGACGACGCCGCAAACCCGTGCAGCGGGCCGTCGCCGGACGCCGGGCCGGACACGAACTCCACCGCCATGGCCGTCCAGGGCCTGGCCGCCCAAGGTGACCTCGGGCCCGACGCCGAGCGGCGCGCCATCGGCTTCCTCACCCGCACCCAGCAGCCCGACGGCGGTTGGTCGCTCGGTCCGGCCACGTCGGGCGGGGCCCAGGCCGATCCCGACTCGACGGCCTTGGTCATCCAGGCCCTGACTGCAACGGGAGTGTCGGTCACGGGGAGCCGGTTCGCCAGGGGGTCGGCAGACCCCGACACGGCGCTGCTCGGCTTCCGGGTTCGACAGGGGACGGGGGCGGGGGCGTTCTACTTCCCCCCCGCACCCGCACCCGCCAACATCATCGCCACCTACCAGGCCATTCCCGCCCTCCTCGGCCTCACCGTGGAACGCATCCCCTCGTCCAGCCGGTTCCGGAACGGCGGGGGCGGATGAGCCAGGAGGACCCGCCCCGTGAGCCGGAGCCGACCATCCGCCTGGTGCGGTGGACCGGACCCTGGAGCGACGACGACCGGGACGCCAACTTCAAGGCCGACGTGGCCCTCTACGGCCACGTCGACCCCCTCGAGACCCTGGGGCCACTGAGCCAGGCCCTCGACGTCCCCCTCGGCGCCCTGGTCCGCTACGTCCTGGCCCGGTGGGCCTCGGCCGGGTCGGAGTCGCTCCTCTACGTCGGCCCCTCGGTCGTCGAGCGCATGTGGGCGGCCTTCGTCGAGGCGGAGGAGCTCGCCACGGCCGAGGCGCGCCTCGCCGCCTACGAGGTCGTGCGGACCATGGTGGGATGGCTGCGCCAGCCGCTGCGAGACGATCCCGGTGGTTGAGCGCGGCCCGAGCCCGGGCCGGGGCCGGGGTGGGCATCGGCGCCGACTCCCGGGATGGGCCCCCGTGGCGGCCGGAGTGGCGCTCGTCGCCGTGCTCGTGGGCGGCACCGGGCGCCCCGCCGCCGCGGCGCGCCCGCCCGCCGGCTGCTCCGCCTCTCGCGGTGACCTGGTCGTGGTCGACCTCCGCCCCTGGGGAGGCAATCTCCGGTGGGGCTGCGATCCCCGGCCGACCACCGGGCTGGAGGCCTTGCAGGTGGCGGGCTTCACCACGGCGGGGGACAGCCAGGACGGCGACGCCTTCGTGTGCCGGATCGACGACGACCCGACGCCGGCGCAGCAATCCTGCATCTCGACGCCACCGGCCACGGCGTACTGGTCCTACTGGCATGCCGTGGCACGCCAGCGGACCTGGACCTACAGCCAGACCGGGGCGGCCGGCTACCGACCACCGCCCGGCAGCATCGACGCCTGGGTGTTCGGTGCCACGAACGTGGCCGGGACCTCCGGGGGCCCGAGCTTCTCCCCTGCCGACGCCAGGGCGCTCGAGGGCAGCGTGAGCTCCTCGAGCGGCGCCCGGGGTCCGGCGTCGTCCGGGTCGTCGCCGGCGGGCTTTGTGGCCGGTGCGGCCACGGTCGTGGTCCTCGGTGGCGCCGGGCTCGTGGCCGCACGGCGGCGGCGGCGGCATGCCGACGGGCTCCTGCCGTGACCGTGACCCGGCCCGGCGCTCCTCGCCGGCGGGGCACGGCCGGTCGTCGGACCCCCCGCCCCCTCCACCCCGTCGCCTGGTGGGCCTGGGCCATCGCCCTGGCCGTCACCGCCAGCCAGACCACGAATCCGCTCCTCCTCCTGCTCATCGTGGTCGTGACCGGCGTGGTGATCGTGCATCGGCGCAGCGACGCCCCCTGGTCGCGGGCCTACAAGTACTACCTGGCCGTCGCCCTCACGGTGGTGGCCGTGCGCGTCGTCTTTCGGTCCGTCTTCGGCGGTGACGACGCGGCAGCCACCCACGTCCTGTTCCGGCTGCCCCAGGTGCCGCTGCCGTCCTGGGCGGCGGGCATCCAGCTCGGCGGCCCGGTGACGCTCGATGGCACCCTGTCGGCGTGCTACGACGGGGTGCGCCTCGCCACCCTCCTGTGCTGCCTCGGGGCGGCCAACGTGCTGGCCAACCCCAAGAGGATGCTCCGGGTCCTCCCAGGGGCCCTGTTCGAGCTCGGTGTGGCCACGACGGTGGCGTTCACCGTGGCCCCCCAGATGGTGGAGAGCCTCCACCGGGTGCGCCGGGCCCGCCGGCTGCGGGGAGGAGGGGGTCGGGGCCCGGGCGCGCTCCGGGCCATCGTCGTGCCCGTGGTCGAGGACGCCCTGGAACGGTCCCTGCGCCTCGCCGCCGCCATGGACGCCCGGGGATACGGGCGACACGGTGCCATGTCGCTCCGGGTACGACGGAGCACCGGTGCCCTCATGCTGGCCGGGTTGAGCGCCCTGTGCGTGGGCGTGTACGGGGTGCTCGACGCCAGCATGCCCCGCGCCCTCGGCATCCCCATGCTCGCCGTCGGCTCGGCCCTGTGCCTGGCCGGTCTGGCCCTCGGGGGCCGCCGGGTCCGCCGCAGCACCTACCGGCCCGACCCGTGGCGGCTCCCCGAATGGCTGGTGCTGGCTTCGGGCGCCGTCCCCGCCGTCGTCCTCACCCTCGGCCTGGGTCTCTCGCCCGCCGGCCTGAACCCCTCCACCCAACCCCCGGTGTGGCCCTCCTTCCCGGTGGCCGCCGTCCTGGCCATCGCCACGGCGCTCCTCCCGGCGCTGGCGGCGCCACCACCCGTCCGGTCCCGGGCACCGAGGGGGAATTTGGTGTCACCGGGCAACGTCCTCCCCGAGACGGACGGGGCCAGGCCGGAGGCCACCCCTGTGCGCGCCTCGGCCGGGCGGTCGGCGTGATCACCTTCGACAACGTGACCATCCGCTACGGCGACGACCGGTCCCCCGTCGTGCGGGACGTCGACCTCCAGGTCGAGGAGGGGGAGCTGCTCCTCGTCGTCGGTCCGACCGGGGTGGGAAAGTCGACCCTGCTCTGGGCCGTGAACGGGCTGGTTCCCCACTTCACCGGTGGGCACCTGTCGGGACGTGTCACCGTCGCCGGACGCGACACCAGGACCCACAAGCCCCGAGAGCTGGCCGACATCGTGGGCGTCGTCGGCCAGGACCCGCCCTCGGGCTTCGTCACCGACACCGTCGAGGAGGAGCTGGCCTACGGCATGGAGCAGCTGGCCCTGGCTCCCGACGTCATGCGCAAGCGGGTGGAGGAGACGCTCGACGTCCTGGGCATCGCCGGCCTGCGGGATCGCCCCCTCGCCACGCTCTCGGGGGGCGAGGCCCAACGGGTCGCCATCGGCACCGTGCTGACGGCGCATCCCCGCATCCTCGTCCTCGACGAGCCCACCTCCGCCCTCGATCCGGTGGCGGCCGAGGAGGTCCTGGCAGCCGTCACCCGCCTGGTGCACGACCTCGGGCTCACCGTCGTCGTGGCCGAGCACCGGCTCGAACGGGTCGTCCAGTACGCCGACCGCGTGGCGGAGGTCCGGGCCGGCGGCACCGTGGCCGTGGGAGCGCCGGGCCGCATCATGGCCACGTCGGGCGTGGCTCCGCCCGTGGTCGAGCTGGGACGCCTGGCCCGATGGGAGCCCCTTCCCCTCAGCGTGCGCGACGCCCGGCGCGTGGCCGGTCCCCTGCGCCGCACCCTGGCGAGCCGCCTCGCCCTGGCCCCGGCTTCGGCCCGGCCCGTCGGGAGCTCCGTCGCCCTGAGCGCCCGGGACCTGGTCGTCCGCTACGGCTCCACCATCGCCGTGCGCCAGCTGGGGGTGGCCCTGGCCGAGGGCGAGATCGTCGCCCTCATGGGGCGCAACGGCTCGGGGAAGTCCTCGCTGCTGTGGGCCCTCCAAGGCTCGGGACCGAGCCAGGGCGGCGCCGTCACTGTCGGCGGCGCCGATCCCCGGCGACGCAGTGCCGTCGAGCGCCGGAGGCTGGTGGGGCTCGTGCCCCAGACGCCCTCGGACCTCCTCTACCTCGACCGCGTCGCCGATGAACTGGCCCAGGCGGACCGCGAATCCTCGACCGGGGCGGGATCGGCCCGGTCCGTGCTCGACCGACTGCTCCCCGGCGTGGCCGACGAGACCCACCCCCGCGACCTCTCCGAGGGCCAGCGCCTCGCCCTGGTCCTGGTCATCCAGCTCGTGGCCCGACCCCGGGTCGTCCTCCTCGACGAACCCACCCGTGGCCTCGACTACCACGCCAAGCGCACGCTCAGCGCGATGTTGGGCGAGCTGGCCGGCGCCGGCACCGCCGTCGTCGTGGCCACCCACGACGTGGAGTTCGCGGCGGCGACGGCCGCACGGGTGGTGGTCATGGCCGCCGGGGAGATCG
>DATJOV010000339.1:0-17062 GCA_035506735.1 Acidimicrobiales bacterium
AACGTCCTTGCCGCTGAGTGAGCAAGCGCCTCGACCCAGGCGTCAATCCGACTGGTGGGTGCCGACGGATCGGTGCGGAGGGCCTCAATACCCTCAGAACGTACGAGTTGCTCAGCGAGCGCATCCGGACCACCGACATACGAGCTGGTTCGCCCCAGTTCGGATGCGACACACCAAGATCTGTCATCGGGCCAGAAGAGGTTGGGACTTTGGTGCCAGTCTTGGAATGCCATAGCGTCCTCAATCGGACCCACGTAGAGGAAGTAGTTCCGTTCGGGCAGCTCCACCGGTCGTGCACGACGGACGTCTGCCGGAATCGGATCGACTGGCTTCGGTGGCTCCAAAGCGGTTCACCTTGCCTGCGGAGTACAGCCACCGCCCTCCCGCCCCAGCCGTAGCCTTCCCAAATGCAGAACCAGCAGCGCTCTGGCGTGGACGTGTGTTGCCGCAAGATGTTCGTGAGTGTGGATAGGTCCGCTGGATCTAGGGTGCCTTTGCGTGGGCGGGCAGCATTCCAGGGAAAGGCGCTCGCTCGCTCCGCCGGAAAAGCGATCGAATGAAACTCGCTGTCGGGTCGCAGCTCCCGGCCGCTCCACGCCGCGACTTCGGCCCACCTGACCAACCTCCCGTCCGGGTAGGGGCGGAGGGGATGAAGAATCCGCGCATACGAGGCAAAGCCAGTCGGGATCTCAGACCCCACGATGCCGTCGTCAAATGGGGCGAGTCGGTCCTTGATCCAGCCCGCCTGGCTGGCCTCCGTGCTCCATTCGACGTTGCGAGGAGTACCGAACACACCGCCCATTATGCCGTTGTCCTCTGGGTCGAATCACACCCATGGGTGCAGGGGCATCGCAAGATCGCCAGTGACGGAGATTACGGGTGGTGACGGCCTCGAGGAGGCCGGTGAGCCAGGAGCTTCGCTCTCGAGGCCGCACGGCGGGACGAGCGAAGCTAGGGGGTGAAGATGCTGGCGTGGGGCCGGGCCGGGGGGGTGCGCAGGAAGGGCCGGACGTGGGTCTCCATGAGCTGGTCCAGGGCGGCCTTGGCCGAGGGGTCGGCCAGCAGGTCGCGGTCCTCGTGGGGGTCCTCGACGAGGTCGAAGAGCTGGCACGGGGTGCCGGCGTCCTCGTCCACCACCAGCCGGTGCCGGTCGGTCTCGAACGAGGCGAACCCCCAGTTCTCGCTGATGGACACGTCCCGGGGGACCGGCGCCCCGCCGTCGAGGACGGCGCGCAGTGACCGGCCCTCGGACCCCGGCACGTCGTCGGCCCCGGCGATGTCGCGCACCGTGGCGGGGACGTCGAGGTGCTCCACCAGGGCGTCGACCACCCGGTGCGGACACCCCCGGGGGGGCCGGACGATCAGGGGCACCCGCACCGCCTGCTCGTAGAGGACGCACTTCGACATGAGGCCGTGGTTGCCCCCCATCTCGCCGTGGTCGCTCGTGTAGACGATCCAGGTGTCGTCGAGCACCCCCTTGGCCTCGAGGGCGGCCACGATGCGGCCCACGGCATCGTCGATGACCGAGATGTCGGCGCTGTAGGCGCGGCGCATGCCCCGGATGGCGTCCTCGGTCATGGTCTCGGTGTCCGACAGCCACAGGAAGGAGTTGAGCAGTGCGCCGTAGCGGCCGGTGCCCTCGGTGTCGGGGCGCCGCGTGGTGACCGGCATGGAGATGGCACGGTCCCGGTAACGGTCCACCGCCGCCTGCGGCGCGTCCCACGGGTCGTGGGGTCCGGGGAAGCCCACGAAGAGGAAGAACGGGTCGTCGCCCTCGTACGTCTCGATCCAGCGCACCGCCTCGGTGCCGTGCCAGGTGTCGATGTAGGACTCGAGGGGGACGGGCATGGGCGTGGCGTCCCACATGGGGACCCGCTTGGTGGCGTTCTGGCCCGACTCGTTCTCGCCCTGGTAGGCGCGGTCGGCGATGTGGCGCTTGTAGGCGTCGAGGAGCCCCACGCCACGGAGGTAGTCGGTGTAGCGGTTGGGGATGTCGGGGACGAACTTGTCCCCGGTCTCGTGCACCTCGGAGAAGCCGAGCGCCATGAGCTTGCCCGCCAGCTCGTCGATGTGGTCGGCCTCGAGAATCTCGTCGCGGTAGAGGTGGGCCTTGCCCAGCAGGACGGTGTGGTAGCCGGCGGCCCGCAGGGCCCACACGTAGGTGGGCGAGTCGGCGGCGATCTCGGCCCAGTTAGTGTAGACGCCGTGGTCCCGCACGTAGCGCTCGGTCATGAACGACGCCCGGGCCGGCATGCACAGCGGTCCCTGGCACGACACCCGGGAGAAGCGCACCCCCTGCGCCGCCAGGGCGTCGAGCGAGGGCGTGAGGACGGCCTCGTCCCCGGCGCAGCCCAGCATGTCGGCCCGGTGCTGGTCCGCCATGACGAGCACGATGTTGGGCGTCGGCGACATGGGCACGTCCTCCTGCGGCCGGCTCGGGACCCGGCCTCCTCGGTCACAACCCCGGCGGCCCTCGGTGCGCACCCGCACCGGTGGCCCGCGCACCCACGGTGCGCGTCGCCATGGTAGGTCCTCGGCACTGTCAGTGGCGACGACCTACCAGGTGACGGCCGGCGCCGGGGCCCGCTGGCACGACGTCGGAGGATGCCGTCAAGAACACCGGGGGCGGGGCCGATCCCAACACCATGTCGTCGGCCCACCGATGGTCGTGGTCCCGCCGGGCCCAGCCGGGCCAGCGCCACGTCCGCCCGCTGCCCACCGCCCGCACCGGGATGACGGCCATCGTCGTCGAGGGGGACGACCGTCGCTGCACGGTGCAGGGGTCGGCCACGTGGCGGGCCTTCAGCAACGCCTACGACGAGTGGGAGGACCGCCCGGCGGCCATGGCCGCGGTGGAGACGGTGCTCGGCACCGCCGTGCAGTGGACCCAGATCGGTCCCCACACCTGGGCCGCCTCGGTGCCAGGCGCCACGCCCGGCGCCGGCCGCCCCTGCGCCGCGCTGGGCTGAGCGGGGGAGCCCGCCCCCCTCACCAGCTGGGCCAGCCGTCGGGCAGGACGCCCGTGGCCGGATCGTTCTGCATGATCCCGGCCGGCGCCCCCAGGGAAGAGAGGAGCTGGGAGAAGTTGGCGCCGAAGGCGGTGGAATTCGCCCCCGAGAACTGGTGGGCGTCGTTGGCCATGCTCACCCCGTCGCACGAGGGGTCGGCCCATCCCGTCTCGATGCCGTCGGGCCCCTCGTACATGGTGCCGATGGCGGTGCCCGCCGTGACGCTCTGACCCACCTTCACCGTGGGGTAGATGTCCTCGGCGGCGTAGACGGCGAGGCCGCCGGCCGGGCCGTCGCTCAGGCGGTAGCAGATGAAGGTCCCGCCCGGCCATCCCGAATTGCCCGTGCTCTGGATGACCCCGTCGCCCACGGCGTAGATGGTCCCGAAGCCGCTGTAGTCGACCCCCTGGTCCACCCGCTCCGGGGTGAGGGCGTCGATGGACCGCAACGGGTCGGCGTAGGAGCCCGGCGAGGGATTCACCGTGATCGCCACCGAGGTGGGCTGGACCGACTGCCCCGACTGCGACGCCGCCGCCGCCGCCTCGGCCGCCTGGGCGGCGGCCTCCTCGGCCGCTTGACGGGCGGCCATGGCCTCCTCCTCCCGCTCCTCCGCTGCGGCGCGCTGGGCCGCCTGGGCGGCGAGGAGGGACTGGAGGTTGCCCTGGGCCTGGCTCAGCAGCGTGTCGTCACGGGTGAGGGCGGCCTGGGCGGCCTGGCGCGACCCGGACAGCTGGGCCACGCTCGCCTCGGCCTGCCCCTGTTGCGTGCGCAGCTGGGCCTGGTCGGTCTCGGTCCGCGCCTCGTCGAGCTGCACCGTGTCGATGGCGCTGTGGAGCCGGCCCGAGGCGATCTGGGCGTACTGCTGCTCGGCCGCCATCGACGTGATGCTGCCCGTCTCGAACAGGGCCAGGGCCGAGGTGTCCCCCGCCCCGTTCATGTAGCTGTCGAGGGCGAGGACCCGGAGCACCGACACCGCCTTGGCCTGGCTCTTGCGATCACCGGCCAAGCGGACCTGGGAGGCCTGGAGCTGGGCGTCGATGGTGGCCACGTGCGTCTGGGCCTGGTTGTAGCGGGCCACGAGGTTCTGCACGGCGTTGCCCTCCTGGGTGATCTCCGTGCCGAGCTGCGCGATCTGGGCCTTGTCGGAATTGACGTCGGCGGCGGCGGGCCGCGGCGCCACGGCCACCAGCACCGCCGTGAGGGGGCCCAGCGAGGCCAACACCATCGCCCCACGGGCGAGGCGGTGCCGGGGGCGCCACCCTCGTCCCGTCCGTGCGCTCGGGGCCGCGCCGCGACTGGGCATAACGGGCAATCACGATAGGCCGTGGAGTGAGGTGAATTCCATTCATTGCCGCGATTACCGTCCTGTGCACCACGGGCCGTGACCATCGGCCCGCGAATCACACGAGGAGCATTCGATGGCCGCCCCCACACCGGCCCTCCCCGGGCCCATCCGCCAGAACGCCTACGTGGTCCACGACCTGCGCACCGCCATCGACAGCTGGCTGCGGCTGGGGATCGGCCCGTGGATCGTGCTGCCCTCGTTCACCCAGCACGACAGCGAGTACCGGGGGCGGCCCACCGCTCCTGTGGTCTCCATCGCCTTCGCCAACTCGGGGCCGCTCCAGATCGAGCTCATCGAGCAGGAGGACGACTCCCCGAGCGTCTACCGTGAGTTCACCGAGGCCGGTCACGAGGGCTTCCACCACGTGGCGTTCTGGGCCGAGGACTTCGACGCCGCCATGGCCGGTGCGGCCGCCCGGGGGTGGCCCGTGGTGCACCACGGCACGGGGGGCGGCGTGGCCCGCTTCGCCTACCTCGACGGGGGAGGGTGCACGAGCACCGTGATCGAGGTGATGGAGCTCACCGCCGTGTCCACCTCGATGATGACCCACGTCCGCCAAGCGGCCGAGCACTGGGACGGCAGCGACCCGGTGCGGGTGCTGGGCTGAGGAGGCACCGTGGCCGCTGTGACCTTCGACTTCGCCGGGACCTCGGTGCTCGTCACCGGGGGATCCAACGGCATCGGCCTCGGGGTGGCCCGAGCCTTCGGCGCGGCCGGCGCCTCGGTGACGATCACGGGGACGAGGCCCCGGGCCTCGGACTATCCCCACGACCTGTCCGCCTTCGGCTACCACCCCCTGTCGATGACCGACGCCGGTGCCGTGGCCGCCCTGGCGGCGGGGCTCGACCGCCTCGACGTCCTCGTGAACAACGCCGGGCAGAACCTTCCCGGCGGCCGCAGCGAATGGGACCCCGAGGTCTTCGAGGAGGTCGTGGCCACCAACCTCTTCGGTGCCTTCCGGCTCACCACCGCCTGCCGGGGCCTGCTCGCCGCCAGCACGGTCGAGGGCGGTGGCAGCGTGGTGAACCTCGGCTCGATGTCCAGCTTCTTCGGGCTGGAGTTCGTCCCCGCCTACGGGGCGGCCAAGGCCGGTGTGGTGCAGCTGACCAAAGGGCTGGCCGTGTCCTGGGCCCGGCACGGCATCCGGGTCAACGCCGTCGCCCCCGGCGTCATCGAGTCCAACATGACGGCGCCCATGCTCGGCTTCGACGAGGTGGCCGGGCCCATCCGCCGCCGCACCCCCATGGCCCGCTTCGGGACGCCCGAGGACGTGGCCCCGGTGGTGCTCTTCCTGGCCAGCCCGGCCGCCCGCTACGTCACGGGGCAGACCCTGCCCGTCGACGGCGGCTTCTCCGTGCAGGGGTGACGTGGGCGGCGTCATCCACCTCGACGACCTGGCCACACCGGTCCTGAGCGACGTCCAGCGGGCCGCCCTGGACTACGGCGAGGCCCGGGCCGTCACCCTGGAGGTGGGTGCCGTGCTCGAGGCCGCCGTGGCCCGGACCGGTCTGGGCGACTTCGGGCCCGACGACTTCACCGAGCGTCTCGGCCTGTGGTTGGCCGAGATGGACGCCGACGGCGACCGCACCGGGCTCGGACGGCTCACCTTCTTCCACGACTGCGTGCGCTACGCCGCCACCCGCCTCCTCGTCCGGGCCGAGCTGGAGCGGCACCCCGAGATCCTCGACGTGCCCCTGGAGCGTCCTGTCATCGTGGTCGGGCTGCCCCGCTCGGGGACGACCCACCTCGTCAACCTCCTGGCCGCCGACGGGCGCTTCCGCTCCCTCCCGCTGTGGGAGGCGGCCGAGCCCCTGCCCCTGCCCGGGGAGGAGGTCCCCGTCGGCGCCAACGACCCCCGGCGGGACCGCAGCCTGCGGGCGTGGGAGGCCATGGCGGCGACCCTCCCCCACCTGTCGGCCATGCACCCCATGCACCCCGACCACGTCCACGAGGAGCTCGAGCTCGAGCTGCCCGACTTCTCGAGCTACACCCCGGAGTGGGTGGCCCGGTGCCCGCGCTGGCGCGACTACTACCTGGCCCACGACCAGCGCCCCCACTACGCCTACCTGCGTTCGGTCCTCCAGATCCTGCAGTGGCGCCGGCCGGGCGAGCGCTGGGTGCTCAAGTCACCCCAGCACCTCGAGCAGCTCGGCCCGCTTCTGGCCACGTTCCCCGACGCCACGGTGGTGGTGACCCATCGCGACCCGGTGTCGGTGGTGCAGTCGGCCGCCACGATGACGACCTACGCCGCCCGGCTCAACTACCGCCACACCCGGCCCGGGCACTACGTGGCCTACTGGACCGACCGCGTCCGCAGGCTCCTCGAGGCCTCGGTGCGGGACCGGGGGCTCGTCCCCGTCGGGCGGGCCGTCGACGTGCACTTCGCCGACCTGGCCCGGGACGACATGGGCGAGGTGCTCCGCATCTACGAGACGGCCGGCATCCCCCGCACCGACGCCGCCCTGGGCTCCCTCCGCGCCTACCGCGACGCCCATCCCCGGGGGGCCGAGGGCCGGGTGCACTACGACCTGCGCCGGCACTTCGGGGTGACCCCGGAGGAGGTCCGGGCCGGCTTCGGCTTCTACCTCGATCGCTTCGGCGTGCCGGAGGAGGTGCGATGACCATCGACGAGGACGTCGACCGGCTCGTCGACGAGCGACCCGGACGGGAGCTGCTCGTACCGCGCTACGACGATCCCGCCCACCCGGTGGGCGACGGGCTCTACCGCTCGGGGGGCACCACCGCCGCCTACTGCCTGCTGACCGGGGTGTCGCGGGTGGTGGTCAACACCGGCATGGGCTACGAGGCCCCCCACCACAAGCGGGTCTTCGACGCCGTGTGTCCCGGGCCCACCCCCTGGATCGTGACCACCCAGGGCCACGTCGACCACGTGGGGGGGGTGGGCCTGTTCCGGGAGCCCGGCACCCGCTACGTGGCCCAGGAGCACAACGCCGCCTGCCAGGCCGACGACGCCCGGATCCGGGGGCTCCGGCTGCGCACGGCCGGCCTGTGGTTCGACATGACCGGGCGCGACGCCCGGCGCATCGCGGCGCAGAACCCCGGGGTCCCCATGCACCAGGACACCCCTGTGCCCGACGTCACGGTGGGGACGCGCCTCGACCTCGACGTGGACGGGCTCCAGCTCGAGCTGCACGCCGCCGTGGGCGAGACCGTCGACAGCCTGATCGTGTGGCTGCCCGGGTCGCGCACGGCCCTCGTGAGCAATCTCCTCGGGCCCCTGTTCCCCCACTTCCCCAACCTCAACACCCTGCGGGGCGACCGGTACCGGATGGTCGAGCCCTACCTGGCCTCGATCCGCACCCTCCGGTCCCTCGGACCCGAGGTGCTCGTGACGGGTCGCCACGACCCCGTGGCCGGAGCCGAGCTCGTCGACGCCGCCCTGGCCCGCCTCCACGACGCCGTGGCCTGGGTGCACGACCGCACCCTCGAGGGCATCAACGACGGGACCGACGTGTGGACCCTCATGCGCCGCATCGAGCTGCCCCGGCACCTGCGGGTGGGCCAGGGCTACGGCAAGGTGGCGTGGGCCGTCCGCACCATCTGGGAGACCTACGTGGGGTGGTTCAAGCTGTGCTCCACCACCGAGCTCTATCCCGACGAGCACGTCGAGGCCACGGCCCTGCTCGTCGGGGCCCTGGGGGCCGACGCCGCCCTGGAGGTGGCCCGGGGAGCCCTGGGCGAGGGTCGTCCGGTCCTCGCCCTCCACGTGGCCGAGGGGGTGCTGGCCACGGACCCGGCCCACGCCGGGGCGGCCCGGATCATGGCCGAGGCCCACGCCCGGCTCCTGGCCGACGGCGGCGAGGTGAGCTTCTGGGAGCACGGGTGGCTCGAGGCGGAGCGCCGCCGGTGGGAGGCGGGGGCGGGGGGCGGTCAGACGGGGTAGTGGGCGTTCGGCAGCGAGGCCGATGTCCACATGAGGCCCAGGCACATCTCGTCCGCCGACCCGTCGCCCCAGGTCACGAAGTGGGGCGGCACCCTGCGCAGGAGGGGGAGCTGCTGGCCCAGGGCCGGGTTGTAGGTGCAGTTGACCTGCACCTTGTCCCCGGGCGCGACGGCCACCGGCGCGGAGAGGTTGTACGCCTTCTGGTAGTGGAAGTTGTAGTCGGGCACGTTCAGGATGGTCCTGGCCCCGGGCGTCCCGGGGTTGAGGACCATGGTGAACGACACCCCCAGCAGGTGCATGTGCGCCCCGGCCCGCACGATGTAGCCCTTGGACGTGACGGGCCAGGTGCACGAGGTCGAGTCGCCCACGGGTGGGTCGGCCACGTTGCGCCCGCAGATCTCCTCGAGCACGTTCACGAACTGGACCTGGCTCTGGCCGAAGCGCTGCCCCAGGTTGGCCAGCTCGGCCGAGCGGCTGCACAGGGGGCCGGTGACGCCGGGGGCACAGGGGATGTCGGGCGGCGCCGGCATGAGGTCGAGGTGCAGCGCCAGGAGCGGTGTGGAGACCGGCACGGTGTGGAGCACGAGGGAATTCTCGACCGGCTTGTCCCCCACGAGCAGGTTGTAGTGGACCTGCATCACCACCAGGCTGCCGGCCGGCAGGAGCACGCCCGTCCCCTTGGGGAGGTCGTCGGCCCCGTGGCCCGGGGCCCAGGCGCTCAGCCACGGCGTGTTGGAGATCTGGGCCAGGCCGGTGTCGGGGATGGGGGTCTCCCCGAAGCAGGACCAGCCCCGACCGCCCACGTCGGCGGCCTCTGCCGCCGGGGCCAGGTCGGGAGGCACGAGGAAGAGGATGGCGTGGTGAACCTCGGCGCTGCCCGGGAAGAACTGGCTCGAGATGATGTAGGAGGACGTGGTGAGGTGGGGGTCGAGGAGGGTGCAGTGGTAGTCGTCGGTGGCACCGGCCGGGGCCTTGGGCGTGTACGGCGCCTGCTGGTCGAGGGTGACGGTCGACACCGTGGGCGTCGAGGGGGAGCCCGAGTTCGAGGCCGTGGCCGCCATCGTCCCCCAGGCCACCGCCGCCACCAGCGCCACCAGCACCGCCAGCCCGGTGACGAGGCGTGACGTCCTGGGCCTGCGCACGCCGACGATGCTAGCCCTGACCTCCGGGAACGGCCGGGCGACTCCCCGTCGTGGCGGGCGGCCCGCGCCGTCCCCCATGACCCCGGGCATGACGGCGACTGGTGGCCGACCCGGCACTCGACGCGGTCCGGGCGCGGATCCTCGCCCTCCCCGCCCACCGGGAATGCCCGCCATGGACACGAGGAGTGGCTGAGGCGTAGCGTTGAGGGATCGCCGAGGTGTCCACCGGGGCGACAGGGGGAGGAGCGACCGGCCCGGGAGGGACCCGGGCGCCCGTGGGCGTCGCCGCCACCCCGGGAGGGTGGGGGGCAAGTGCGACTCGGTGACCACGTCTCGGCCTTCTGTGCCATCGGAGGCCACGTGGCGTGCCGCCAGCACGCTGTGGCCCGCTGCTCGTGTGCCTGTCACGCCGACGACCGCCGCCAGGTCCGGGCCCCCGGCCCGCGTCCCGTCGCCCCCGTGACCGACGCCCTGTTCGTGGGCACCCCGCCCGACCCCGGGCCCACGCCCCCGGCGGCGTCGGCGCCGCCGGCACCGGGCCGGATACCTGTGGCCGAGGCCGGACCGGGCGGGGCGGGCCGGAACGGGGCGGGCCGGAACGGGGCGGGCCGGGGTGGCGCCGGGCCCACCAGGGCGTCAGGGGGACGGCCCTCGGGCGGGAGGGGCGGGGGCGGCTCCAAGCCGGCCGGGCCCCGGCGTCGCCCGGGCCCCAAGCGGCGGGGCTGAGCGGCCCGCTCTCCGCACCCTTCAGTCCAGGGCGCGCCGGTACACGAAGTAGACGCTGCCCACCACGCCCCCCACGGCGGCGTAGGGCGCCACCGGTCCGACCCACACCACCGCCACCGTGCGGCGGCCCCGGCGCCGGAGCTCGTGCAGGGCTCCCAGCAGGGCCGGCCTCCCCTCGCCCCGCCCCAGGAGATCGGGGCGGACCGCCACCGGGCCCAGGCGCCCGGCCCGGTTCACCTCGAAGGCGCAGAAGGCGGCGATGGCGCCGGCGTCGTCACGGCGCACCACGAGATTGCCCTTGTCGAGGGCCCGCAGCACCTCGGGCCGCCAGTTGGCCCAGTGGTCGGCCATGAAGGCGTCCACCTCGGGGCGCTCGGCCGGGGTGGCCAGGGCGTGGCCTCCGGGATCGGGGGGGATGGCGGCCAGGTCGACGTCCATGTCGAAGTTGGCCTCGCCCCGGACGTAGCGGCGCCGCTCCAGGAGGCACAGGGCGGCGGTGGACGTGCTTGGGACACCGGGCCACAGGAAGTAGGGGGGATCGGCCCCCACCGTCAGGCGGGCGTGCCCCGCCTCCCGGGCCCACTCCTCGGCCGCGGCCAGGAGGGCGTGGCCGTGCCCACGGCCCCGGGCCGAAGGGTCGACGGCCAGGAGGCGCACGTGGGCGGCGTCCCCCGACTCCACCGTGGCCACCACGCCCACGGCGGGGTCGCCGAGCACGGTGGCGGGCTGGTCGGGGGCGGCGAGGGCGCCCCGGAGCTCCTCGGCGCTGGGCGGATCGTCGACGGCCCGCTGCACCAGGGCGGTCACGGCCCCGAGGTCGTCCGGACCCAGTCGCTCGACGCTCACCGGGCCCACGACGGCCGGGGCATGGCCCGCAGCAGGGCCAGCTGGGCGCGGGCCCGGTCGAGGTTGTGCCCGGGCCGGCCGGTCCGGTAGTAGCGGTCCCCCCCGATCCAGTCGGCCAGGAACCGCAGGGCCTGCTCGTAGGTGGCGGCGGCGCCGGCCACCTCGAGGGCGCGGCGCTCGGAGACCTCGAGGGGGACGGCGGCCACGGATCGACGGTAGCCCTCGAGCACCAGGCGGTAGCGCGTGGGGTCGAGCGAGGGCGGCGGGGGCCCGGCGGCGTCCTCGGGGCCCGTGCTGGCGGCGCTGCGCAGCAGGTCGCCCACGTCCCAGAACCACGGGCCGGGCATGACCGTGTCCAGGTCCACCAGACACACGGCCCGTCCCCCCCGTACCACCACGTTGTCGAGCTTGGCGTCGTTGTGGGCCACCCGGCGGGGCAGGTCCCGGCACAGCTCGTCCACCGCCGCCGCCAGGGTGGCGCCGTGCTCGGCCTCCTCGATCTCACGGCCCGTCGAGCCCACCCGGCCGGCGGGGTCCTTCGCCACCACGGCGCGCAGCTGGGCCAGGCGGTGGCCGAGGTCGTGGAAGTGCGGCACCACCTCCACCACGGCGTCGGGGTCGAGCGCCGCCACGCCGCGGTGGAAGCGGCCCAGCAGGGCGCCGGCGCTGCGGGCCGTGGCCGGGCTGGGCGGCACCGGGGCCGGCCCGCCCGGGACGAGCACGAAGGCCCGCCAGGTCCCGCCCCCCGTCTCCACCGTCCAGGCGCCGTCGGGAGCGGGGACCGGTGTGGGCACGACCGTGCCCCCCACCGCGCCCCGCACCGCCGCCAGGTTGCGGGCGAGGACGTCGGGAGCGGCGAACAGCCCCCGGTTGAGCCGCTGCAGGAGGAAGCTCCCCGACCTGCTGTCCACCACGTACGAGTCGTGGATGTGCCCCCGGGGCTCGGGTCGCAGCGCGATGCCCGTCCAGCCGAACGACCTCGCCGCAGCCCGGGCCGCCGCCGTCACCGCCGGGACCGCCCGGCCCGGCCCCGGCGGCCGGGGCGCCTGACACGGCGCGGTGTCACCGTGTCGTGAACAGCTGTCACCACCGCCCTCCGTTCGCCCTGGCCGGCGCCGTCCGACGGCGCCGCTCCGGGTCGGTCAAGGATGCCGCTCCGGGTGTCGAAAGATCTCCGATGGAACCGGCCCCCACGCCCGAGGACCCGGCCCGCGCCCGGTGGCGACCCGGCGTCCGCCTCGTCCTCGTCCTCCTCGTCCTGCTGCCCCTGCTCGCCACCGGCATCTTCACCGAGACGGACGTGCGGACGGGATGGACCTTCCGCCAGCACGCCCGGGTGGTGGCGGCCGACGCCACCCGCCTCGAGACGGTCGGGGCGGCACGGGCCGAGATGAACCCCCTCACCGTGCCCCTGCTGGCCGTGTCCTACGCCGAGCAGCTCGGGATCGGCGTGCACGTCCTCGACAGCCTCCTCAAGCCGGCCGTGCCGTACGAGACGCAGCTGGCCTCGGGCACCTCGGCCATCGCCCGCTTCCCCACCTTCTCGTCCACGCCCACCCTGCGGGCCGACGTGCGCCACCTCCGCGCCCTCATCCCCGCCGTGGAGTCGGACGCGGTGTCGTTCGACACGGCGCGCAGCTTCACGGGGAAGATGTCGGACGACGTCGACGCCCTCTGGTACCGCGACTACGCCCGGCTCCAGGCCGACATCTCGGCCTGGCAGCCCCCCGGGTCGTTCGAGGTGCACGCCTCGACCCTGCGCCAGGCGTACGAGGCCTTCCTGGCCGGGGGCCGCGAGATCGAGGGCGCCCTCTTCGTGCTGGAGGGCATCGGACCCGCCGACGCCAAGCAGGAGCTCATCCAGGCGGCGGGGGAGTACAGCACCGCCACCTCGGAGTTCGCCGGCCAGCTGAGCGCCGGCGCGGGCGCCGCCTGGCACCGGCTCCAGACGAACCCGGCCGACCGCCGCTTCGGTGCCACCGTCGACCGGGCCGTGGACGTCGCCATCGACGGCCGGGCCGCCCCCTTCGCCGGCAACACCGCCTTCGCCGGCAGCTCCATGGCCCCCGGGCTCCACTACCTGGCCGACCTCAACCGCCTGGTGACGGCGGCCTCGGCCGACCTGCACGACGCCGCCCTGGCCCAGGCGGCCTCGGCCGCCCGGCACTTCGAGGGCGAGATCGTCTTCCTCCTCCTGCTGGTGCTCATCAGCGTGGGCGGCGTGGTGGTGGTGGGGCGGGTCCTCACCCGTCCCCTCCAGCGCCTCGCCACCACGGCCCGCCAGGTCCACAGCGGCGACTTCGACGTCCCCTCCCTGGCGGAGTCGGGACCGCGCGAGGTGGTGACCACCACGGCCGCCTTCAACGACATGGCCTCGACCCTCGAGGCCGTGGAGGCCAAGGCGGTGGCCCTGGCGGCGGAGGACCTCTCCCACCTCGAGGCCCTCACCCCCCTCCCGGGCCGGACGGGGCGGGCCCTGCAGGCCTCGGTCGACATCCTGGCCTCGCGGATCCGCGAGCGCGAGATGCAGCGCCAGCTCCTGCACGAGGCGGCCACCCACGACCCGCTCACCGGCCTGCTCAACCGGGCCGCCGTGCTCGAACACCTCACCCACGACGTGAGCCGGCGGCGACGCCAGGGCGAGACGGTCGCCGTCCTGTTCATCGACCTCGACGGCCTCAAGCCCCTCAACGACACCTACGGGCACGAGACCGGTGACGCCGCCATCCTGAGCACGGGCATCGCCCTCATGGAGGCCACCGACCGGTGCGACGTGGTGGGCCGCCTGGGGGGCGACGAGTTCCTGGTGGTCCTGTGCCACGACCACAGCTGCGACGGCGAGGGCGTGGCCGACGGGATCGCCCGGAGCGTGGCACGCCGGGCCATCCCGGTCGAGGACGGCATGGTGCCCCTCCAGGCCAGCGTCGGCGTGGCCCTCAGCCGGTGCGGGGCCGGCACCGACCCCATGACCCTGGTGCGCCAGGCCGACGAGGCCATGTACGAGGCCAAGAAGGCGGCCCGCGCCGTGCGGGAGCGGGCCGGGGTGGCGCCGCGCTGACCGGGGGCCCCGCCGGGCGGCCCGGTCCTCAGAAGCCGAAGGCCACGTCGAGGGTGAGACGACGGGACACCCGGTTCTGGGTGGGGAAGGTGGTGCGGACCTTGGTGTCGCGCACCACCACCACCACCGTGAACGTCCCGGCCCGGCGGGGCGCGCCGCTGATCACGCCGGCGCTGCGGTCCAGGTGGAGGCCGGCGGGGAGGCGGGCCGTCCACAGGTAGGGGGGGTTGCCCCCCACGGCGGCCAGGGTGGTCTCGTAGTGCTCCCGCAGGGTGGCGCCGGGGAGCGAGCTGGTGGAGACGGCGAGGGGCGGGGGGAGGGTGAGGGCGTCACCCCCGCCGTCGACGGCGAGGCAGAACTCGGGCGTGGGGCAGGACACGGCGTGCAGGATGCCGCCCGGGTCCACGGCGTCGGCCGCCGTCCACCCCTCGCCGTCGTACTGCAGCTCGCCCCCGTGGGCGTCGACGGCCACGCAGAAGGCGGCGCTCGGGCAGGAGACCGATGTGAGGATGGCGCCCGTGTCGACGGGGGCCGGCGCCGACCACGCCGTGCCGTCGTAGGTGAGGGCGTCACCGGCGGCGTCCACCGCCACGCAGAAGGCGGAGGTGGGACAGGACAGGGCCGTGATCGGGACGCCGGGGTCGACGGCGGACGGCGCCCCCCAGGAGGTGCCGTCGAACAGCACCACGTCACCGCTCGTGTCGGCCCCGGCGCAGAAGTCGGGCGTGGGACACGACACCGCCGCCAGCGCCTTCCCGGCGTCCACGGGGAGCGGCGCCGACCACGTGGCGCCGAGGTAGGTCAGGGCGTCGCCGTCGGCGTCCACCGCCACGCAGAAGGTGGAGACGGGGCACGACACCGAGGACAGGCTCACACCGCCGTCGATGACGGTGGGGCGGAGCCAGTACCCCCGGTCGTAGGTGACCTGCGCCCCCGAGGCGGACACGGCCACGCACCACGCCGTCGAGGCGCACGAGACCGAGGTGGGGTCGCTCCCGGAGTCCACCGCCTCGGGCGCCGCCCACGTCATGTTGCGCTTGTGCACCACGGCGTTGCCGTCGTCGTCCACCGCCACGCAGAACCGGGCCGTTCCGCACGACACGGCGCTGAAGCCGCCGCCGCCCGGGTCCACGGCGGAGGGGGCGGACCAGCCCGGCGAGGAGGCCGAGGCGGCCGGGGCGCTCACGGCGACCAGGGTCCCGAGCGCCACGCCGACGAGGCCTGGCCCCAGCCGTCGCAGCCACCCCCGGCTCCCGCGCCCCGCCGTCACCATGCCCACCCCCGCAGCCGGGGGTCGGGTCGTGCCGCTCGCCGCCCCCGCCCATGAGACCGTACCGGAGGCCCCCCGAACCTGTCCACGGGCCCGGCGCCGGCCGGCCCGGCGCCGTTCAGCGGGTCTCCAGGCAGAAGCGCACCACGTGCCCGGCCACCTCCTGGGCATGGGTGAAGACGCCGAGATGGCTGGCCCCCTCCACCCGGACGAAGCGGGCCCCGGGGATGGCGGCGGCGGCCTCCCGGGCCCGCTCGGGCGGGGAGTCGACGTCGTGCTCGAAGGCGAGGACGAGGCACGGGGTGGTCAGCCGGGGCCAGCGCCCCGTCCGCTCGGTGTCGAGGGACCAGGCCAGGGCGGCCTCGTACTGCCCCAGCTTCCCGGGGTTGGGCCAGGGGTCGAGGTCGCCGATGAGGCTGAGCCAGGTGTCCACCACCTCGTCGTCCTGGAGGTCGTGGTTGGGCAGGTAGCGCAGGGTCTCCACCGCGGCGAAGAGCGGGGGGAGCGGGGGGTCGAGGCGGGCCAGGTCCCGCTCCACCGTGGTGACGGCCTTCTCCCACGACGTCCCGACGTTGCAGCTCCCGATGAACACGGCGCTGCGCACCCGCTCGGGGTGACGGAAGGCCAGGGTCTCGGCGATCCACCCGCCCATGGAGTAGCCCACCACCGTCGCCGCGCCCAGCCCGAGATGGTCGAGGAGTCCCACGGTGTCGTCCACCATGGCGTCGATGGAGTAGGGAGCGGGGGGCGAGGAGGACGGGGGCACGCCCCGGTTGTCGAAGGTGACCACCCGGAAGCCTTCGGCCGTGAGAGCCGGGACCATCCCGAGGTGCCACGACAGCGCGGGCTGGCTGAGCCCGCACACGAGCACCACGGCCGGACCCCCGGCCGGGCCCGTGTCCTCGAAGGCCAGGGTGACCCCGCCCACGTCGACGCTCGGCATCAGCGACGTCCCGGTCTCACCGGCGGAAGGTGGGGGCGGGCACCGCGCCGGCGCAGAAGCGCGACGTGTCGTAGCCGTAGTGGCTCGAGGCCCAGGGGGAGGCGATGACGGCCTTGGCGAAGCTCAGGCAGGGAGCCGCCCCGTTGCGCAGGAGGCGCACGATCCGGCTGTAGGCGGCGTTGGACAGCAACGTGGTGGCCGTGGCCCGCACCCCGGCCGCCATGGTCGGGAAGATCGGGATCCCCGTGTCCTGGCCCCCGGAGCTGAACTGGTGGGGGTAGTCCCCGGCGTCGAGCGAGGTGTTGAGGGGGTTGTCGGCCCACAGGCCCCCCTCGTTCGTCATCCACCGGGCCAGGAGGGCCACGTTGTCGCCCGTGGCGGGGACGCGCCCGCCCCCTCGCCCCTGGAGGTTGAGGGCGGCGATGAGCTGGACCGCCACCCGGTCGGCCTCGGCCGAGCTCGGTTGGGCCGAGGTCGTGGTCCCCCGGTGCCTCCCCGCCCCCGGCCCCCGGTGGCGACGGCCCGCGGCCCGGGGGAGGACGGCGGGCGCGGTGGTGACCGGGGCGCCGGTCGGCGCCGGCGCGGGGGCCGACGTGGACGGGGTCGGGGCCGTGGTGCTCGGGTCCGTGGTCGCGACGGCCGTGGTGGACGAGGTGGGAGGCACCGTCACCAGGGGGGTCGTGGCCCCGGTGCTGGTCCCGGGGGAGCCCGGCACCGACAGCGGGCTGGCCACGGGGAGGGTGCCCGCACCCGTCGTCCCCGGCGCCGCCGTGGCCGCCAGGGCGGCCGAACCGGCCAGGGAGGGGGGTCGCACCGGTGC
>DATJOV010000340.1:0-3325 GCA_035506735.1 Acidimicrobiales bacterium
TCCACCAGCTCGGCCCGGGGCAGGGCCCCGGCCGTGCGCCGGGCGTGGCGGGGCGGGGTCAGCCGGTCGTGCGTCCCCACCACCACCAGCACGGGGAGCTCCATGCCCCCCAGCCAGCGCGACAGGTCGAAGACGGCCAGGGCCGGGAGCAGGGCCGCCACCGTGCTCGGCGCCGTGGCCAGGTGCAGGCTCTCGGCGAAGCGGACCTGGACGGGGGAGGCGTCGGCGCCGAAGCCGGTGCGGGTGAGCCACCAGCGCACGTCGTCGGAGGCCACGGTGCGCACGGCCCAGCGGTCGGCCACGTCCATGGCGCGGGCCGAGATCGGCCCGGCCAGGCGGGCGGCCCGCCCGTAGCCGGGGAGGCGGGAGAAGGGCCCGCCCGTGGTGGACACGAGGACGGCCCCGCCCACCCGCCGGCCCCGCTCCTCGAGGGTGGCGTCGTGCAGCAGCTGCAGGGTCACCATCCCCCCCATGGAGTGGCCCACCACCACGGCGTCGGTGACCTCCAGGGCCCGCAGGACCACCAGCACGTCGCGGGCCATGCGCCGCACGGCGGGCGAGCCCTGCTGGCGCCGGGCCAGGCGGGCCTCGGCCCGCAGTGTCCCGGCGTCGGCCGGGTCGCCGTCGTCGGAGAAGCCGGCCGACCCCGGCACCGAGCGGCCGTGGCCACGCAGGTCGAGGGCCAGCACCCGGTGCGAGGTGGCCAGGTCGCGCAGCTGGTGGACCCACAGCGCCCCGCTCAGCATGAAGCCGTGCAGGAGCACCACGGTGGGTCCCCGCCCCGCCTCCATGACGTGGATGCGCCCCCCGTCGTCCACCTCGACCTCGTGGTGGACGACGCCCTGGGGCAGGTCCAGACCCTCGGCCGCGAAGGCGTCGGGCGCCACCCGGGTGCCGGCCACCAGACGGTGCTGGAGGGCCCACCCGGCCGCCACGGCGGCGCCCCCCGTGGCCAGGGCGCCGCGCACCAGGCGCCGGCGCGTGGACGACCGTGGCGTGCTCACGACGCTCCCTCCCTCGCTCCGGACGGGGCCCCGGCGTCCACCACGACCCGGGGCACGCGCTTGCCGATCCCGCACAGCACCTCGTGGGGGATGGTGCCGAGCACCCCCGCCCACTCCGTTGCGCTCACCTCGTCGGCCCCCTGGGGGCCGATGAGGACGACCTCGTCCCCGGCCACCACGTCGCCGTCCTGACCGCAGTCCAGCACGATCTGGTCCATGGTGACCATCCCCGCCAGGGCCCGGCGCCGCCCCCGCACCAGGACGGTGCCCCCGGCCGAGAAGAAGCGACGGGGGACGCCGTCGGCGTAGCCCAGGGGCACGGTGGCCACCACGGCCTCGCCCCCGAGGGGACGGAGCCGGCCGTAGGAGGGGCGGGTGCCGGGCCCGTGGCGGCGCACGTGGGTGACCTCGGCCCGCAGGGACAGCACCGGGCGCAGCCCCGCCGCCCCCGTGGCCTCCAGGACGCCGGCCACGGTGGCGTCGGTCACGGGGAAGGGGTCGACCCCGTAGAGGGCGATGCCGCAGCGCACCAGGTCGAGGCGGGCCCCGGGGTGGGCCAGGGCCCCGGCCGAGTTGGCGGCGTGGAGCAGGGCCGGCCCCCGCCCCGCCGCCCGCAGCCGGGCCGCCGCCGCCTGGAGGGCGGCCACCTGGGCGGCCGTGAATGCCCGGTCCTCCTCCCCCACCCCGTCGGCCACGGGGAAGTGGGTCCACAGGGCGGCGAAGCGCAGGGAGGGGTGGGCCAGGAGCAAGTCCACCAGGGCGTCGAGCTCCTCCGGCCCGGCTCCCACCCGGTGCATCCCCGTGTCCAGCTTGAGGTGGACGTCGGTCACCACCCCGGCCCGGGCCGCGGCCCGGGCGGCGGCCTCGATCCCGCCCGCGCTGTAGAGGGCGGGGGTGAGCCGCCGGGCCACCACCTCGGCCATGGCGCCCGGGGGGGGCTCGGCCAGGACCAGCACGGGCGCCCCGATCCCGCCCCGGCGCAGCTCCACGCCCTCCTCCACCGTGGCCACGGCCAGCCACGCCGCCCCGGCCCCGACGGCGGCCCGCCCCACGGCCAGGGCTCCGTGGCCGTAGCCGTCGGCCTTCACCACGGCGCACAGGGCGGCCGGGGCGGCGGCCCGGCGCAGGAGGGCCACGTTGTGGCGCAGCGCCCCCAGGTCGACCTCGGCCCACACCGGACGGGCCCCGGGCCCTCCGGGCAGCCCGGGAGGCGGGCTCACCCCGGGGGCACCGAGGACAGCCAGCCCGCCACCAGGTCGGGGAGGTCCCCGGCCACCAGCCCCTCGGCCCAGCCCCGCCCGGCCGCCCGGCCGTGGACGTGGGCGGCCAGGGCGGCCGCCTCGACCGGGGTGAGGCCCCGGGCCAGGAAGGCCCCGATGATCCCGGACAGGACGTCCCCGGTGCCGGCCGTGGCCAGCCGGGGCGTCCCCGCCGCCGCCAGGAGGATGTCGCCCCCGGGCTCGGCCACCACCGTGGTGGGGCCCTTGAGGAGGACCACCGCCCCGGTCTCGGCCGCCAGTCCGGTGGCGGCGGCGATGCGGTCGGTCCCCGGGGCGGCCCCGGCCAGGCGGGTGAACTCCCCGTCGTGGGGGGTGAGCACCACCGACGGCGGGGCGGGGGCCTCCCCCTCGGCCCGCCGTGCCATGACGGCGGCGGCGTCGTCGGCCGAGCCCAGGGCGAAGAGCCCGTCGGCGTCCACCACCACGGGCATGGGGGCCCGGGCCACGAGCGACCGGACCTCGGCCGCCGTGCCCCCGGCCCGGCCCAGCCCCGGCCCCACCACCAGGGCCCGGCAGCGCTCGGCCATCTCCAGGGCGGCGCCGGCCCAGCCCTGGGCCGGGAGCCGGGCCCCCACCGCCTCGGGCACGGCCTCGACCCCCGGGTCGCCCCCGGGGACGCCCAGGCGCACCATCCCGGCCCCGGCCCGGTAGGCGGCCCGGGCGCACATCCCCGCCGCGCCGGTCATCCCGGGGGAGCCCGCCACCACGGCCACCGCCGTCTGCCACTTGTGGGCCCGCCGGGGGCGGACCGGCACCAGGGACAGGTCCTCGTCCTCCACCAGCCAGATCCCGGCCCGGGCGGCGGCGTCCAGCCCGATGTCGGCCACCTCCACCCGGCCCGCCAGGAGGAGGCCGTCCCCCTGGACCAGCCCGGTCTTGCGGGCGGCGAAGGTCACGGTGAGATCCGCCCGCAGGGGCTCGCCCCCGGCGTGGCCGGTCGTGCCGTCCACCCCCGAGGGGATGTCCACGGCCAGGACGGGCACGCCGGGGGGCACGGCCGGGGCCCGGTAGGTGCCCCGGAAGCCGGTGCCGTAGGCGGCG
>DATJOV010000341.1:0-4899 GCA_035506735.1 Acidimicrobiales bacterium
GGCTCGTAGTCGTCGTAGTCCTCGTACTCGTCGTCGACCAGGCCCAGATACACCATGGTCCGCTTGAACATTCCAGACGCCATCACGAGCCTCCCCGCCACAGCGTAGTGCCTGGGACCTGCGACAGGTGGATGGGTGACACCCCTGTGCGGGGGGCCCGTCGCCCCCCCCAGCAGGGACGACGTCACGGCTCGGACCGCGCCCCGAACAGGGCCCGGCCCACCCGCACCATGGTGCTCCCCTCCGACACCGCCGCCTCGAGGTCGTCGGAGATGCCCATGGAGAGCTCGCCGAGGCCGAGCTCGGCCCCGAGCCGGGCCGTGGTGGCGAAGGCGGGACGGGCCGCCTCGGGCCCGCCCGGGGGGGCGACGGTCATGAGCCCGGCCACGTCGAGCCCGAGGGCCCGCAGGCCGGCCACGAGCGCCGGCACCGCCGCCGGGACCGCCCCGTTGCGCCCGGGGAGCCCGGTGGTCTCCACCTCCACCAGCACCGTGGCCCCCGGGGCGTGGCGGGCCAGGGTCTCGCCCTCGGCCAGGCGGCTCACCGTCTGCCAGCACGACACCACCGGGGCCAGGCGGGCCACCCGGCGGCGCTGGATGGCGCCCAGGAACTGCCACTGGGGCCCGGTGCCGGGGGCGAAGGCGGCCGCCTTGGCCACGAGCTCGGCCGGGTAGTTCTCCCCCACCCGGCGCAGGCCGAGGGCCAGGGCCGCCTCCACCGCGGCGGGGGGGAAGGTCTTGGTGACGGCCACCACCTCCAGCGCGGCCGGGTCGCCCCCGGCCCGCTCGATGCGGCGTCGCACCTCGGCCAGGCGGGCCGCCACCACCTCGAGGGGGGGGACCGGCGTCGTCACCGGGCCGCCTCCCGCCACACCACCATGGCCTGGCGCGCCGTGGTGTCGCCGCCCCGGTACGAGTAGTGGCGGGGGGAGCACACCGTGCAGGTGCCGGCGTCGGCCACCACGGGGACGCCCACGGCCCCCAGCACGGCCCCCACGGCGGCGGCCAGGTCGAGGGCGGGGCGCCCGGCCCGGGTGCGGCCGACCACCGCGGCCCCCCACGTCCGGACCAGGGCATCGAGGTCGGACGGGGAGAACTCGTAGCAGCAGGGCCGGGCGCAGGGGCCGACGGCGGCCACCACCGTCCCCGCCCCGAGCGCCCGCACGGCGGCCACGGCCCCCTCCAGGATGCCGGCCCGCACCCCGCGCCACCCGGCGTGCACCGCCCCGCACGCCCCTTCGGCCGACCCCAGGGCGACCGGGGCACAGTCGGCCACCCGAACGGCCAGGCCCAACCCCGCCACCGCCGTCACCAGGGCGTCCCCCTCGGGCGGCTCCTCCCCCGCCCCGGGGGCGTCCTCCGCCACCACCACGCCGGCCCCGTGCACCTGGCGCAGCAAGCGGGGGGGGTAGGCCAGGCCCAGGGCCCGGGCCAGGAGGTCGGGGCCGGGGGGACGGCCCATGTCGCCGTCGGCCCGGCCGCTCCACCCCACCCGCACCGGGGTCCCGGGCAGGGTCAGGACGGCGGTCCCGGCCTCCCCGCCGGGGCCCCCGGGCACCGGGGCCGGGGGGCTAGCGGAGGAAGGAGGGGACGTCGAACTCGTCGTCACCCAGGTCGAGGTCGTCCTCGGGGGGGGTGGCGAAGATGTCCTCGTGCACGGTGTCGAAGCCGAGGATGCGGCTGCGTCCCCCGTCGGGCCGGGACTCGCCCGGGCGGACGTCGCCGGCCCGGCCCTCCTCCCAGCGCTCGAAGCCGGCGGCGATGACCGTCACCCGCACCTCGTCGTCCATGGACTCGTCGATGACGTTGCCGAAGATGATGTTGGCGTCGGGGTGGGCCACGCCGTGGACGATCTCCATGGCCTCGTTCACCTCGAACAGCCCCAGGTCCGATCCGCCCGCGATGTTGACCAGGATGCCGCGAGCCCCCTCGATGGAGGCCTCGAGCAGCGGGCTCGTGATGGCCGACCGTGCCGCGTTCACGGCCCGGCCCTCGCCCTCGGCCACCCCGATGCCCATGATGGCGGTGCCGGCGTTGGCGAGCACCATGCGGACGTCGGCGAAGTCGGTGTTGATCTGGCCGGGCACGGTGATGAGGTCGGTGATGCCCTGGACCCCCTGGAGCAGGACCTCGTCGGCCATCTTGAAGGCGCTCACCATGGAGGTCTTCTCCGTCGACACCGTGAGCAGGCGGTCGTTGGGGATGATGATGATGGCGTCGACCTTGTCCTTCAGGTTCTGGATGCCCGTCTCGGCCTGCACCGAGCGCCGGCGCCCCTCGAAGGAGAAGGGGCGGGTGACCACCCCGATGGTGAGGGCCCCGACCGACCGGGCGATCTCGGCCACCACGGGGGCGGCGCCCGTGCCCGTCCCCCCGCCCTTGCCGGCGGTGATGAAGACCATGTCGGCGCCCTTCAGGGCCTCTTCGATCTCGCCCCGGTGTTCGTCGGCCGCCTGGCGCCCGATCTCGGGATCGGACCCGGCGCCGAGACCCCGCGTGAGCTGACGGCCGATGTCGAGCTTGAGGTCGGCGTCGCTCATGAGCAGCGCCTGCGAGTCGGTGTTCATGGCGATGAACTCGACGCCCTTGAGCCCGGCCTCGATCATGCGGTTGACCGCGTTGACACCGCCGCCGCCCACGCCGACCACCTTGATGACAGCGAAGTAGCTGCTCTGTGCCGGACCGGTCATCGACCCTCCTCGCCACGACCCGGACCTCGGGCCACCGTGGATTCCCCGCCGGTGTCGGGCCGGCGGACGCCGAACACCGTGACCTCACCCTCGACCACAGCTTTATCGGGTAGTGCACCGGGGTCTGCCGAGGTGGACTCACGATACGGCCGGAGCCGGGAACGGGTCAAGCAGACGGGCCCCACCGCGGAGGCTCCGTCCCTGGTCACCGGGTCGCGGCAGCGGTCACCGGGTACCCGGCGGCAGGCCGATGGCGGGCTGGGAGGGGATGGTGAGGTCGATCACGGCGGGACCGGTGGGACGGGTGCGGTCGATGACCGTGACCAGGGCGGCCAGCTTCTGGGGGAGCTCGGCCGTCGTCCCCAGCACGGCCGAGACCCCGCCCCCCAGGTTCATGGCCACCACGCCGGAGCCGTTCACGCTGACCTGGCGCACCCGCCCCGCCACGGCGGCGGGCAGGGCCGCCGCCGTCTTCAGGGCGGGGTGGTCGGCGGCGCCGAGCACCGTCCCGGGACGCCCGGGCGGCACCGGTCCGGAGACGAGGAGGCCGGCGGGGAGCGACGCCTCCCAGGAGATGACGTGGCCCGAGGCGTCGACCACGGCGGCCCCGCCCCCGGGCCGGGGCACGGCTCCGAGCGGGGTGCGGGGGGTGACGGTGACGGTGACGGCGTCGGGCCAGTGCCGCACCACGACGGCGTGGGCCACCCAGGGCAGGGCCTCCACCCGGGCGGCGGTGGTCCTGGGGTCGACGTCGATGAGCGGGGGGGCGTCGGCCAGGCCCGATGCCGAGAGCACCGCCTCCTGCTCGGAGATGGGGGCCCCGAGCACGGTGGTCGAGCGCACCGCCACCAGGGGGGTGTGGAGGACCACCACGGCCACGCACACCCCGATCAGCACCACCACGGCGGCCACGATCCAGCGCAGGCGCCGCCGGCCCTGGTCCCGCAGCACCGCCACCCGCCGCTGCCACAGCCGGGGATGCACGGATCCGGGGCCCGGCACGACCGGCGCCCCTCCCCCGCCCCCGGCGCCCGATCCGGCGGCGCCCCCGGGGCCCGATGCGGTGGCGCCCCCGGGGCCCGATGCGGTGGCGCCCCCGGCGCCCGATGCGGTGGCGCTCCCGGTGCCGTCGGGCCGGCCCCGCTCCTCGGACGCCCCGGGCTCCCCCGGGGGCGGGCCGGCGGGACCGGCGGCGTCGAGGACGTCGAGGCCAGACGGCCCGGTGGGTGTGTCGGTCATGACGCTCGACCTCCAGTCGAGGTTGAGGGTTGGGGGGGACGGCGCCCGGCGTGGGCCTGGACCAGGGGCGGGGGCCCGAAGCCCACCAGGCGGAGCTCGGGGACCAGGTCGACGCCGGTGCGCTCGGCCACGGTGGTGCGCACCACGTCGATGAGGCGCCACACGTCGTCGGCCGATCCCGCCGGGTCGGCCTGGACGAAGTTGGCGTGCTTGGTGGAGACCTCGGCGCTGCCCAGGCGCAGGCCCTTGCACCCCGCCGCCTCCACCAGGCGGCCGGCCGAGTCCCCAGGGGGATTGGTGAACACCGAGCCGGCGTTGGCACCCCCGGGCTGATGCGCCCGGCGCCAGCGCACGATCTCGTCCACGGCGGCCTCGGCCGCCGCCCGGTCCCCCCGCTCCAGGGCGAAGTCGGCCGAGACCACCACCTGGGAGGGCCCGAGGGACGAGCGCCGGTAGCCCAGGTCCAGCTCGGCCGCCGGGCCCCGGTGGTCCTCCCCCGTGGCCAGGTCCACCCCCCGCCAGGTGCGCAGGACGGTGGCCGTGTCCGAGCCGTGCCCGCCGGCGTTCATGCGCAGGGCCCCGCCCACCGAGCCCGGCACCCCCACGGCCCACTCCAGGCCCCGCAGCCCGGCGGCGGCGCTGCGACGGGCCAGGACGGGCAGCTTGGCCGCTCCCCCGCCCCGCACCGTGGTGCCCTCCACCGCCACGTCGGCGAAGCCCGCCCCCAGGTGCACCACGAGCCCCGGGAAGCCGGCCTCGGCCACCAGGACGTTCGAGCCCTGGCCCAGGACGAGGAGGGGGACGGGAGCGGCCACCGCCACCAGGGCCCGGTGCACGGCGAGGAGGTCCCCGGGCCCGGCCGCCTCCACCCACAGGGCGGCCGTGCCCCCCACCCGGTAGGTGGTGCGGGCCCCCAGGGGGGCGTCGGCCACGGCCAGGGGGCCCAGGGCGGCACCGAGGGCCGCCAGGAG
>DATJOV010000342.1:0-3140 GCA_035506735.1 Acidimicrobiales bacterium
GATGGTGGAGCGCAGCACCGGATCCCGCTCCATGTACCAGGAGAAGGCATCGCTATCCCGCATGGAGGTGCTCATGGCTTCCCCCTCGCCGCAGCACGGCCTGGCGACCCGTGCCTGCAGCATGCGCCCGCCCGCCCCGGCCGGGACAGGGCCCAAGGTCATGAGGCCACGGCCGGTTCCGACGGGCTGGCCAGGCGCGACGTGGGTCGGAGGTCCCTGGACGTCGTCCGGCGCGGGGCGCACGCTGGCAGCATGCTCGGTTCCGCCATCGACGTGTTCCGGCTGCGGCAGTACTTCGACGTCGTCACCAGGGTCCGGGAGATCGTCGCCGGGGTCCGGGAGGACGCCGGACTCCTGCACGACGCCCGCCGGGCTCTGGTGCGCCTTCCCTCGGAGCGCGCCCCGGCCGTGCCCCGGCCCTTCCCGGGGCCCCGTCCCCTGTCGGTCCCCGGAGCCGAGGGCCGACGCCTCGCCCTCATGGCCACCGGGGGCAGCGGGGCGCTGGCGTCGGTCGTGGGGGTGGCCCGGGCCCTCGAGGAAGCGGGCGTGCGGCCCTCTGTCATCTCGCTGTGCTCGGGCTCGTCGTTGTTCGGGTTCCCGCTCGGCGCCGGCCTCTGCGCCGACGACGTGGCCGCCTTCACCCTGGGGCTCGAGCCCGCCGACTACGTCGACGTCGACTGGCGCCTGCTGGCCGGGCTGCTGCCCACCCTGGGACGGGGGTTCGCCGGGGTGATCAAGGGCGAGCGCATCGAGCGGACCTATCGCCGCCTCCTGGGCGATCGGTGTCTCGGCGACCTGGCCATCCCCACCTACGCCCCCATCTGGAACGTCGAGGAGAACCGGCTCGAGTACGTGGGTCCCCGGACCCATCCCGACCTCCCCGTGGCGCGCGCCGTTCGCATGGCCGTCTCCCTCCCCCTGTTCATCGAGCCGGTCGAGCTGGGCGGGGGCCACTGGTGCGACGGGGGGATCGTCGACATCTTCCCCGTGCGCCCCGTGCTCGACATCGAGGAGCCGTGCGACGTGGCCCTGGCCGTCAACGGGTTCTACCCGCCCCGCTTCGCGGGCGAGGACGCCACGGGGTGGGAGCGGCGCCCGGCCAGCATCCTCTACGCCGCCGCCCAGATCCGCACCTGCCAGCAGGTGGAACTGGCCCGCACCAACCTCGAGCACCTCGAGCGGGTCGTGCGGGTCGCCATGATCGAGCCCGTGCCCTACCAGACGGTGCGCGGCGCCGGTTTCTACCGCCAGTTCCTCACCACCTCGTCCTGGGCCTCGTTCATGGCGGCCGGGAGGCGCCACGCCCGCCGTGCCCTGCCAGGGCTGTTCGAGGCCGGCTCCCGACCCCAGACGGCGACGCGAGCCTCGTGAGTGCCCGGGTGGGGGGCCCTCGCTAGCCGGGAGCCCGCACCGCCACCGTCATCCTGGTGACGGCGCACAGCCGACCCTCGTCGTCGCGCATCTCGACGTCCCAGATCCACCGGGTGCGGCCCCGGTGCAGGGCCCGGGCGCTGGCGTGGATCGACCCCGAGCTGATGGGCCGCAGGAAGCTCGTGTCGTTCTGCTCCCCCAGGGCGATCTTGCCGTCGGCGGCCACGCCGAAGGCGGTCCCGGCGCTCGCCAGGGATTCGGCGATGGCGGCGTAGACCCCGCCGTGGACCAGCCCGTAGGGCTGGAGGAGATGGCGCCGGACCGGGATGGTCGCCGCCACCGTCCCGTCCCCGGGTCGCTCGTACTCGACCCCGAGGACGGCATCGAAGCTGTCCTCGAGGGGGATCACGGGCTTCATGGCCCCTCCCTGCGCATCCCGATAGTGCGCCACGGGGGCCGCCCGCACCGCAAATCGGGGGAGGCGCCGGACCCGAGAGCGTCAGAGGGGAGGGCCTGGGCCCGGACCGACCGGCCCGGGCCAGGCGGGGGTCCTTGCACGGGCAGGCCGGGGGCGGTTAGCTGGCGGGGACCGGACCCCCCGGGGCGAGGCCGGACGCCGGCGATCCCGCCGCAACTGCGCCATGTCGATGCTCACGAGCTCGCAACGCCACCGTGCGGCGCGCACGGCTCAGGGCCGATGGCGTCGATCCGTCGGCGCCGTCGAGGCCACATTGAGCACCCCACTGTCGGTGGCCCTCGCCACCGGCGCCGTGGCGCTGGTGGTGGTGGCACTGCGGGTGCTGGTGGCCGGGCACGGGCACGTGGGCCGCCTGGTCCTGGTGGGGAGCAACTTCGTCGTCCCCGGCGGCCGTCCCGGTGTCCCGGTCACGCCGGGCAACGGCTACGACGGGCAGTTCTACTACCGCCTGGCCCTGGATCCGCTGAACTTCTCGGCCTTCGTCCACGGCATGCACATGGACTCGGCGGCGCGCTTCGAGCGCATCGCCTACCCCGCCCTGGCCTGGGCCGGCTCCGGTGGGCACGAGGGGCTCGTGCCCTGGTCGCTCATCGCCGTCAACGTGCTCGCCCTCGGGGTGGTGGGGTGGCTGGGCGCCCTGCTGGCCCGGGACGGTGGCAAGGCGCCGGTGTGGGGCCTGCTCCTCCCGGCCTACTTCGGCTTCGTCTGGAGCCTGTCGCGCGACCTCACCGAGATCGTCGAGATCACCTTCCTCGTGGCCGGCCTGGTGGCGATCCGGCGGCGCCGTCCCGTCCTGGCCGGCGTGGTGCTGGCCGGTGCCGTCCTCAGCCGGGAGACCTCCCTCGTCACGGTGGGAGCCGTGGCCCTGGTGCAGGTGATCGGCTGGTGGCGCCACCGCCGGTACCGTGCCGAACGACCCTCGCTCCACCCCGTCACCTGGATCCTCCCCGTCCTGGCCTTCGCCGGGTGGCAGGCCTTCGCCGGCGTCGAACTGGGCCACCTCCCCCTGCTGGCCTCGGGCCAGCACAACCTGGGGATCCCCTTCGCCGGCCTGGCCCGGGGCTTCGAGCACTACGCCACCCGCCTGCCCAGCAAGGACTCGGTCCTGTGGTTCGGCGAGCTGGCCGTCCTCTGCCTGGTGGTGGTGAGCACGGGGCGCAGCGTCCTGAGCGCCTCGGTGCGGATCCACGAGCGCCTGGCCTGGGCCGGCTACGGCGTCCTCAGCGTGTGCCTGTCCTCGGGCATCTGGCTCGGCGACGTGGGGTTCCGCAGCCTCGACGACCTCTACGCC
>DATJOV010000343.1:0-9234 GCA_035506735.1 Acidimicrobiales bacterium
GTCCATCTCGGCCAGGAGCTGGTTGAGGGTCTGCTCGCGCTCGTCGTTGGACACCACGACCCCGGCCCCACCGCGGCGCTGGCCGATGGCGTCGATCTCGTCCACGAAGATGATGGCCGGGGCCCGCTTGCGGGCCTGCTCGAAGAGGTCCCGGACCCGGGCCGCCCCCACCCCCACGAACATCTCGACGAAGCTCGAGCCGGTGACCGAGAAGAAGGGCACGGCCGCCTCCCCGGCCACGGCCCGGGCCAGGAGGGTCTTGCCCGTGCCGGGGGGCCCGACCATGAGGATCCCCCGCGGTGCCATGGCCCCGGCCCGGGCGTAGCGCTCGGGGTGCTGGAGGAAGTCGACCACCTCGCGGATCTCGAGCTTGGCACCGTCGTAGCCGGCCACGTCGGCGAAGGTGGTCTGGGGGCGCTCCTCGTCGAAGACCTTGGCCTGCGAGCGCCCCACCCTGAGGGCGCCCTGCAGGCGCCCGTTGGCGCCCCGGGACAGGCGCCACCACAGGTAGCCGAAGATGACGAAGGGGAGGATGAGGATCAGCCACGACAGGACCTCGGCCCCGAAGGAGGTCCCGCTCGAGGCGGCCGTGATGGCGACGTCGCCCTTGCCCAGATCGGTGAGCAGCGCCGACCCGGCCTGGGGCGGGACGACCGTGGTGTAGGACTTGCCGCTGCGCAGGTTCCCGCTGGCGCTGCCGTCGGTCTGCAACGTCACGGTCTTCACCTTGTGGGCCGCCACGTCCTTCAGGAACTGCGAGTAGTTGAGGGTCACGGGCTGCTGACCCTGGGTGGCGGGGACGAAGAGGTAGAGCACGATGAAGACGGCCAGCGCCACGAGCCACAGGTAGTGCCGCCAGCCCGGTGGCGCCGGGGGCGCCGTGGGCGCCCCCTTGGGGGGCGTGGGGGGGGTGCTGGCTTGTTTGGTCATGGCGTCGGCCCAGCGTAGATGACCACCGGCGCGCCCATCCGGGCGCCGTCGGGGGGTACCGGCCCACTGGCACCGTCAAAACCGGTGTGGGACACTGCGGCTGCTCGCGGGCCAATTCCGCCGAGCTCGGCGGTGACGTCGGTCCTCCGCCACGGGACGTCGAGGCAAGGGATCGGGATGAGCGAACTTCTGCTGGCAGCCGAGCGGGAGGCCGTGGCGTCGGCCAGCCGCCACCTGGCCGGGAAGGGACTGGTCATCGGGACGGCCGGGAACATCTCGGCCCGGCGCGACGACCTCGTCGCCGTCACCCCCACGGGGTCCGACCTCGGCACCCTCACCACCGAGATGATCACCGTGATCGACCTGGAGGGCAACGTCGTCGACGGCGACCTCGCCCCCACCTCCGAGGTGCCGCTGCACACCGGGATCTACGCCGGGACCAACGCCCTCGCCATCACCCACGCCCACGCCATGGCCTCCACCGCCCTGTCGTGCTGCCACGACGAGCTCCCGCCCCTGCACTACAGCTGCCTGGAGCTGGGGGGGGCGCCGCGCACCGCCGCCTACGCCACCTTCGGCTCCCAGGAGCTGGCCGACAACGTCATCAAGGCCCTGCAGGGGCGCAACGCCGCCATGATGCAGAACCACGGCTCGGTCGCCTACGGCTCGACCATGGAGCAGGCCATCCACCGCCTCGAGCTCCTGGAATGGCTGGCCGAGCTGTACTGGCGGGCCTCGTCCATGGGGACCCCCAAGGTCCTCACCGACAAGGACTTCGAGGCCATAATCACCGCCGCCATCGAGCGGGGCTACGGCTCGATGAAGAAGGTCGAGCGCAGCTGACGGTGCCCCCATTGACGGGGGAGCACAGCCCGGCCCACCGGCGACGGCGTCAGATGCGGCGGCGGCGCAGCGGCGAACCGAAGCGAAGGACGTTGCCGTCGGGGTCGACGACCCTGCCCTCGTGCATCCCCCACGGGGTCCTCTCGGGCGGGACCACCTCCACCCCGGCCGCCTGCCACTCCCGGGCCAGGGCGTCGGCGTCGTCCACGAACAGATAGGCGCTGTGCTGGTCGGCCGGCCCCTCGCCCCCCGGCGCGGCGCCGAGGTGGATCTCGGCCCGGTCCCTCGTGGCGAAGCCGTAGCCGCCGCCCTCGTAGGCGAGGGTGGTGAAGCCCAGGCGGTCGTAGAAGGCAAGGGCCGCGTCCACGTCGCGGACGGGGAGGATCGGCGCCGCCCGCCGCACGGTGACCACGGCGGGGATGGTACCAACCGCCCCGGCGGAGTTACCCGCCGGTACTGGACACCGGCCCCCATCGCGCTCAAGCTCCCGGAAGAGGGGGCCATGGGGGGCCATGGGGGGGCACCGGATCCGGCGGGAGGGTTTCGACCCTCCCGCTCCCCATGTCGGTGGACAGGTCTGGGCGGGCCCGTTCCAGGCGTCGTGCACGCCCACCGGCGAGGTTGTACGCCGGGGCTCATCGCCCTCCCAGGCTTCGTTCAGGCGACCCGGGAAGGTTGACGGCGCCGCCCCCGAGCCGGGACGCCACCACGGGGTGGCCTCCGGACCCGTTCGGGGCGGCCCAGTCCCATGGCCCCGACCACCGCCACCGCCCCGGCTCCCCCACGCCCCGGTCCCGCACCCCTGCGACGACGACTGGGGGACCTCCCGCCACGCCCCCCGACGCCGCGCCTGGGCGGCCTGGACGGGCTCCGGGGCGTGGCCGTGGCCCTCGTCGTCGCCTACCACCTGCCCCTCACGGTGTCGGTGGTCCCGGGGGGGACCCTCGGCGTGGACGTCTTCTTCGTCCTGTCGGGCTTCCTCGTCACCACCGTGCTCCTGGAGCACGCCACCGCGGGCTCCCCCGGCCGCCACGTGTGGGCCCAGCTCCGGGAGTTCTGGCTGCGCCGCGCCGCCCGCCTGGGACCCGCCCTCCTCGTCCTCGTGGCGGCGTGGGCGGGGGTGTGGCTGGTGAGCGGGGGCGGGGGGATCTTCAACACCGCCGTCGGGCACCCCGCCGGCGCCGCCGGCGTCCCGGCCTGGGTCGACCTCCGTGGCCTGCTGGCCGTGGCCCTCTACGGCTACAACTGGCTGGCGGCGGGCGGCACCGCCCTCCCTCTCGCCTTCGGCCACCTGTGGTCGCTGGCGGTGGAGGAGCAGTTCTACCTGGTGTGGCCCGTGGCCCTCCTGGCCGTGTTGCGGACCCGGACCCTGCGCTTCGCCCTGGGGGTCACGGCCGGGCTCGCCGTCCTCTCGGCCGTGACGGCGGCGGCCCAGTCCCCGGCACGCGGCTACGCCCTGTCCTACTTCGGCACCCAGTCCCGGGCCCAGCAGCTCCTCGTGGGGTCCCTCCTGGCCATGTGCTGGTCCCACGGCCTGGTGCGCCTGTCCCGGCGCGCCGCCACGGTGCTGGGGGCGGTGGGGGCGCTCGTGCTCGGCGTTGCCGTCCGTCGCCTCGACGAGCACGGCTGGCTCGGGGCCCACGGCGGTATGACCGCCACCGCCGTGGCCGCCGGTGCGGTGGTGGTGTGCATCGTGTGCGGCGGGGCGGGGCCGGGGCGGTGGGTGCGGTGGGCCCCGCTGCGCTGGCTCGGTCGCCGCTCCTACGCCGTCTACCTGTGGAGCTATCCCCTGACCATGTGGTCGGCCGGCATGGCCCCCCTGCCCCAGGCGGCCCTGGTCCTCGGGCTGAGCCTGGGGCTGGCCGAGCTGTCGTGGCGGTGGGTGGAGGCCCCGGCCCAGCGCCGGGTGCGCCAGGTGCGCCCCGCCGTCGCCGACCCCCGGGCCGAGGAGGAGCGGGGCCGGCACCCCGCCCTCCTCCAGCCGCGCTGACGGCCTGCGACACGGGCCCGGGTGGGTGGCGATCCAGCACTCAGCTCGCCGGGGCCAGGGCCAGCTCGAGCTCCTCGAAGGTGGGCGGCTGCGGGCGGGGGGCGGAGATCACCTGGCCCATGTCCTCCTCGTGGCGCTGGGCCGACGCCGCCATGGACGCCTCCAGGTCGACCTCGATCTCGGTGAAGATGGCCCGTTGGCGTCGGCTGAGGACGAGCAGCCACGAGCCGCCCACGGCCATCCAGGCCACGAAGATGTAGGGGAAGACGTCCACGGGGAAGGGCGGCACCGGGTAGAAGCTGCCGATGGTGGGCACGGCCAGGGCCACGCAGGCCACCACCGAGAGGACCACGTGGTGCCGCTTCAGCTCGCCCCGCTTGCGCAGGTAGACGGGGGCGGCGATCGAGATCAGGTAGTAGGCGGTGAGGAACCCGAAGGCGGCCAGCGTGCCCCCGTCGCCGAAGGTCGTGAGGGGATTGGTGAAGATCTCGAGGACGCAGGGCACGGCCAGGATGACCAGGATGAAGGTGGTGATGGCGGCGTGCGGGGTCTTGTTCTGCGGGTGGGTCCGTCCCAACACCGGAGGGAAGACCCCGTGGTGGGCCATGGCGTAGATGATCCGTGCGCCGGCGTTCAGGCAGGACAGGGTCAGGGAGAAGAAGCTGATCATGGCCCCGATGGCGACGGGCACCTTGAAGAAGCTCACCCCGTAGGCCTTGGACAGGAAGGTGAGGGGGGCGGCCAGGCTGGCCAGGTTCATGTGGGCGTGGGCGGCCCCGAAGACCTCGACGTAGCTCATGAGGACCATGAACGCCCCGGTGATGAGCAGGCTGGCGATCACGGCCCGGGGGATGTTGCGCAGGGGCTTCCTGGCCTCGGCGCCGAGGGTGGTGGCGCTCTCGAACCCGACGAGGGAGAAGACGGTGATCACGACGGCCAGGCTGAGGTCGTGCAGCGTCATGCCGTGCACCTTGAGCTGGGCCGTGTCGACCGGGAAGCCGTGCTTGAACAGCACCACGCAGGCCAGGGCCACGATGCAGCCCACCGAGGCGGCCTCGAAGAGGAGCGTCATGAGGGAGGAGATCTTGATGTCCTTGTAGGCCACCACCCAGCACACCGCGGCCGAGAGGCAGAAGAAGGCCACGGGAGGGATGGTGCCATGGATCCCCATCGAGGCCGTCAGCTGGGCGGCGAAGATGGAGAACCCGGTGAGACCGGCCACGCCGATGAAGAGGTAGCACCACACGAGCGCCCATCCCGACACCACCCCGGCGGCGGGGCCGAGGCCCTTGGCCGTGTAGCCGTACATCGAGCCGGGGAGGGCGGAGCGCTTGGCGAACTGGTTGAGGCAGAACACCACGAACAGGAGCATGACCGTGCCGAAGGCGTAGGCCAGCCACGTCCCCTGCCCGGCATCGGCGAAGCAGAGGGGGATGATGAGCACCGCCGTCATGGTGGGGGAGATGACGGCCACCGACTGGGCCAGCACGGTGGGGAAGCCCAACGCCCGTGTCTTCAGTCCGTGATGGTGACCTCCCGTCGTGACGGGCGGGGTGGTCGTTGCCGGCGCCCGGGTCGCCTCGGTGACACTCATGGGCCCCTCCTTCTCTCGCAGCTGCCGTCGTGTCGACGACCTCGTGCTGTCGTCGACACGAGCATGCGCCTCGAAGGTTTCGCAGCAGTATCGCCGTCATTACGACGTCGTGAATGTGCGCGGGGACACGAGCGGCGCGCGTGCGCATCGTCGGGGCGAGCGTGCAGCGATCAGGCGCGGGTCGAGGCCACGGCGCGCCATCACCGGCGCCGCCGCGGCCGTCCACCGGGGTGACGACGCGCCACTGCACCACACCGTGATGCGGCGTGGTGCAGTGGTCGGTGGCCGTCGGGCCGATCCGGCCCGAGGAGGCGGTGGTGCTGCTACGACGGGATGATGCCCTCGGGGAAGGACTGGTCGAGAAGCAGCAGGTCCTCGTAGAAGGCCCCGAAGGTCATGTCCGGATGGACGATGGCGATCTCGAGCACCCAGAGATTGGGGTTGGGGGTGAAGCCGACCTCGGCCAGGGGACCGTCGTAGTGGGCGGAGTGGGGGTAGTCCGAGAGCCGGTGGCCGGACAGGTCGAGATTGAGCTTCCAGCCGAAGCTCTCGGCCGTCTTCTCGGCGAACTCGTAGAGCTCGATGCCGCTGACCTGCTCGTCGAGCCACTTGGCCCGCACGATCTCCCAGATCTCGCGGGCGTCGCGCTTGGCCTTGTGGTGCATCGGGTCGTCACCCAGGACGAAGGTGTCGCCGGCATCGCCCTCGAAGTCCCCGTAGACGGGGCCGATGTCCACGAAGAAGATGTCGTTCTCCCGCAGGACCACGCCCGGCTCCGAGCGCGCCATGAAGTCCTTGGTCGTGTTGGGACCGCAGCGGACGATGATGTGGTGCCAGCCTCGGCGCATGCCGAGCGACGAGAGCGTGGCCCGGGCGATCTCCTTGGCCCTGTCCTCGGACATCCCCGGCCGGATCTGATCGGCGATCATGTGGACCGCCTTGCGCGTGCGGGCCCGGACGGCCATGAAACCGTCGAGCTCGAACGCGCCCCCGGTCCCTTCGATGGTGGTGACGTCGGTGGCAATCATGGATCCTCCGTACTGGTCAGTGGATCTTGTGCAGGTTCCGGACAGGCTTGGCCGCCACCAGGAGCACCTCGGCTACGGCCGTCTCGGCACCCAGGCGGTGGGGCAGCTCGGCGTTGAAGTGGGCCGAGGATCCGGCCGGGAGCCGGTGCACCTCGCCCCCGTACTCGAGCGTCAGCGTCCCCTCGACGACATGGAGCCACTCCTCGCCCGGATGGGACACGGGCGTCGGAGCGGCGCGGTCGGCGGTGACCGATACGCGCAGGGCGTCGATCATGCTCGAACCGGCGTAGCCGCTGCACACGGCGATGGTGAGCCCGTTCGACTCCCGGCCGGGCGCGTCGGGTGGGCACACCATGAGCGGTGTCGTCTCGGGGTTCTCCCCGAAGAGCGTCCCCACGCTCACCCCGAAGGCGGAGGACAGGGCCAGGAGGGAGGCCACGGAGGGCTGGCGCTCGGAGGACTCGAGGCGCGAGAGGTGGGACTTGGAGATCCCCGACAGCTCGGCCGCCTGTTCCAGGGTGAGCCCCCGCTGCTCGCGCACGGTTCGGAGGCAGTCGCCGATCGTGGTCAGCGCTGGGGTGGTGACCGCCATACGCGGGTCATGGTACGGATACGGTGCCTCTGAGACAACCTCTGTTGTCACAGTTCACGCGCACGAAACATCCCCGATGCGGACCCGTCACAGGGCAGGGGGCGAGACGGTGCCGGGAACCGACTCCCTCGGACCCGGGAGGGGCGGCGGGCGCCGGGCGGGTCAGCGGCGATCGGTGAGCTGGCGCACCGAGGTCCGGCGGCGGCTCGCCACCATGCCGGCGAAGCGGTCCAGGATCACGCCCCGGTGCGGCGCCAGCCGGTGGACGGCCCCGGCCGTGGCGGCCAGGACCTCCTCGGGTGTGCGGCCCGCCGCCGCCACATCGTCCGGGAAGCCTTCGAGGAAGGCCCGGACGACGTCCTCGTCCGCCTCGACGTGGAATTGCAGGCCCCAGGCGGCCTCGCCCACCCGGAAGGCCTGGTGCCGGTAGCGGTCGTTGGAGGCGAGGAGCTGGGCGTCCCGAGGCAGGTCGAAGGTCTCCCCGTGCCAGTGCAGCACGGTCAGCTCGGCAGGGAGGCCGCCCAGGAGCGGGTCGTGGCGCGCCGCCGGCGTCAGCTGCACCGGACCCCACCCCACCTCCAGCCCGTCGGCCCCGGCCGTGACCCGGCCACCGGCGGCCACGGCCAGGAGCTGCGCTCCCAGGCACACGCCGAGGGTCGGGACACCGAGGGCGACGGCCTCCGCCAGCAGAGCCACCTCCCCGGACCTGGTCGGGAACCCTTCGTCGCTGCCGGCCGACATCGGGCCCCCCATGACCACGAGACCCTCGAACTGGCCCAGGTGCGGAGGGAGGGGGGCCCCGGCGTGGAGCGGGCGGATCTCGAGGTCGACGCCGGCGGCCTCCAGGGCCGCGCCGATGCCGTACGGGCCCTCGGGCTCGGCGTGCTGGACCACCAGGCAGGTCGTCACGGTGTCGCGCCGAGGACGAGCACGGTGGCACGGGCTCCCACGGTTCGGACCCTAGACGACGCGGTGTTTTCCCCTTCCAGACCCGGGGGTGTCCATTCGACGGCAGGGGGACCGCCTCGGCGCCGGGGGCCCCGTCCGGCGCGCCGCGCCGGGAGCGATCCCGCAACCGGGAACACGGCGCCACGTTGCAACCGGTCGGTGGCCGGACCTTCCCAGCCGTGGGGCAAACGGCACTTTTCGTCACACTGCGACCACTGAACGTGCCGCTCCGGGATGGCCGAGGGGGGAGGGGCCGCGTGGGACGTGATTCATCGGAGGGGTAGGTTTCCGAGCGCCGGGCCCGTGGTAGAGCGCACCACGGGGCTGGAAGAGTCCTGTGAAGACGGCTGTGGGGCCGGCCTGAGCAAGAGGGTTGGGGGGTGGCCGTGCGACGATTCCCGCACTTCGCCAGCAAGACCGGTCCGTCGACGAGCGGGGGCGACGAGCACCTGCGGTTGCTCTCGAAGGTCCTCGCCGCCAGTGGGGTGGGGACGCTCCTGATCGGGGCCGCGCTGCTCGGCACGGCGGTGGCGGGCACGGTGACGACCACGCCCGGGATCAGCCTCACCCTGACGGTGCCGGCCTCGACCGGCGCCACCTGCAACGACGCCAACAAGGCCTCGCCCAGCTGCTCCAACCTCAAGGCCGGGGACGTCATCACCCTGGCCGGCACCGGTTTCAGCCCCGGCGCCACCGCCTCCATCGTCGAGTGCAACGACGACCCCTCCCAGCCCAACGTCGTGTTCCTGGGTCAGTACATCCCGGTCAGCTGCTCGGCGCTGGCGCTCACCAGCATCCCGGCGACGGGGAAGACCAAGGGTGACCTCACCGGCACCAAGACCCTCCTCACCGGCACCGTGGGCCCACCGGTGACCGGCACGCCCTCGTGCATCACGGACCGGGGCGGCTCGTCCACGACCACCACCTCGATCCCGGGCTGCACCACGTCGGGTAGCGGTGCCACCGATGCTGCCTCGTATCCGTGCCCCCCCACCTCGGCCCAGCAGCTGGCCGGTGACACCTGCGTGCTCTCCATCGGGGACACCGCCGGAGACGTGGCCCTGGGTACGATCCTGTTCCAGGGCGAGACGGTGGGCGGCTCCACCACGACCTCGGGCGCCACCACCTCCTCCACGGCATCCACCACCTCCACCACGGCTGCGACGACCACGACCACCGTCGCACCCACCACCACCACGACGGTGGCGCCGACCACCACCACGACGGTGGCCCCCACCACGACGACCACGGTGTCGCCCACCACCACGACCACGGTGTCGCCCACCACCACGACCACGGTGTCGCCCAC
>DATJOV010000344.1:0-6415 GCA_035506735.1 Acidimicrobiales bacterium
CCGGGAGCAACGGGGGGAGCGCCATCACGGGCTTCTCGGTGTCGTGCACCTCCAGCAACGGCGGGGCAGCCGGCTCCAACACCGGGACCTCCTCCCCCATCCTGGTGAGCTCGCTCACCAACGGCGACACCTACACCTGCACCATGACCGCCACCAACGCCGTGGGCACCGGGCCGGCCTCGGCCGCCTCGTCCAGCTTCGTCCCCTCGGGCGTGCCGGCCGCCCCGAGCATCAGCGCCGTGACGCCGGGCTCGGGTACGGCCTCGGTGGCCTTCACGGCCGGGAGCAACGGGGGGAGCGCCATCACGGGCTTCTCGGTGTCGTGCACCTCCAGCAACGGCGGGGCAGCCGGCTCCAACACCGGGACCTCCTCGCCCATCGTGGTGAGCTCGCTCACCAACGGCGACACCTACACCTGCACCATGACCGCCACCAACGCCGCCGGGACGAGCGCCGTCTCGTCCGCCTCCTCCAGCTTCACCGTGGGGGTGGTCACGGTGCCGTCGGCGCCGACCGGGGCGACCGTGACGCTGGGCCAGGACTCGGCCACGGTGGCGTTCACCGCCAGCGCCAGCAACGGCGGGGCGGCCATCACCGGGTACACCGCCACGTGCTCTTCCACCAACGGCGGGGCCACCCGGACGGGGACGGGGGCGACCTCGCCCATCACCGTCACCACGCTGACCCAGGGTGACACCTACACCTGCACGGTGCTGGCCACCAACATCGCCGGGAACAGCGCTGCGTCGACAGCGTCGAGCAGCTTCACGGCAGCGACCGTCCCCGGGGCCCCGGTGTTCACGGTGGGCACGGTCACCCACTCGACGGCAACGTCGGCGACGGTGCCCTTCACGGCGCCGGCCAGCAACGGTGGGAGCCCGATCACCAGCTACACCCTCACGTGCCCCTCCTCCAACGGGGGGACCACGGTCTCGGCGTCGGGCACGAGCTCGCCCCTCACCGTGAACAACATGACCGCCGGGAAGACCTACACCTGCACCATCACCGCCACCAACGCCATCGGCACCAGTGCGCCGTCGGCGGCGACCTCGGCCTACACGGCATGATCCGAACCCGCCGGTGACACCCACCCCTCCCGGGCGCCCACCGGCTCCCGGGAGGGGAGCGGGGTGTCCGGGTTCCGGCGTCGTGGCCCGGTCGGCTGGGGACGCGTCGCTCGTTCGGGGCCGGGATTCCTGTCCCGGACCTCCTCCGGTGGTGCCTCCCGTGGCGCCGGCCCCTTGGTGGGCGGGGGGAAGGATCGTTCCCGCCGCCGTGTGCCGTTCGGGTCCGGCGGCGCCCGGTCGGCGTGCCGTCGGGCACTCCCCGGTCGGGGTCCCGTTGCCGGGCCCCTGGACCCCCGGGCCTCCGCTCAACCCTCGACCTCATGTTTCGGTTCAGGGTTTCGCAGGCCCGTGACCAGGGACGACTAGGGAATACGGTCGGAGGTGGCGGTGCGGGCCTCGAGGACGGGATGGGCACCGTGCAGCTCGGCCAGGCGGTCCCGGAGCCGGCGGCAGTCGGCCGGAAGATCGTCGTGGCCGGCCCGCTCGTGGCGCAGCGGAGAGGACACGGTCTGGGCGGCCCGGGCCACCGTTCCCTGGTCGAGGGTCCGGCCGGGGATGATGCGCTCCAGCCATGCCGCCGCCGTGGTCGCCACCGTCATGGGTTGCTCGACCAGCTCGTCGTAGTCGACGACCAGGACGTCGGACCCGGCGCTGTGGGCCAGTGCCGCCTCGTTGTAGCGGTGCCACAGGTCCAGGCCCTGGGCCAGGGCCATGCCGTCGCGGGCCTCCAGCGACCGGGCCACGGCCATGGGCTCGCGCCACGGGATGACGATGCCGAGCACGGGCGAGAGGAGCTGGGCCCAGTACGGCAGGAGGAGCGAGTTCCGGGGGTCCTTCCACACCGCCACACCCGGGCGGGGGAAGGCGGCCGCCACCGAGCGACTCGCCATCTGCTGCAGGGCCACCAGATCGGCCCGGCGCTCCCATCCCGGGGCCAGGTCGGGAGGCGCGTCCCAGCGGCCTCCGAGGAGCCCGAGGATGCTGTCGTTGGCGTCGCTGAGCGAGACGCTCTCGAAGTGCTCGTGGTTGTCGCTGCGCCCCGTCATGAGATCCTCGGGCAGGGTGAGCCCCAGCTCGTGCAGGACGCCGACCGTGGCCGAGGTGCCACTGCGGTGCATGCCGACCACGAGGACCCAGGCGTTGGCCATGCCGCACCCCCACTGTCAGTCGATTCCGGACGGCACCGTCCGGGCGACTGTAGCGGTGGTGTCGCGCCGGCCGGGTCATCGATGTCGGTGCGCGGGGCGCGCCGCGCCGTCGGCCCGCCGTCGGCCCGCGCATCCTTGGAGTGGCCTGAGACGGACCCGCCTTTCCCCGACACCGGCACGACGGCGTCTTCAGCCGACGGCGGCGTCGAGGAGGGGGGTCAGCTCGCCCACCACGGCGTCGAGGGGGGCCACCTGGCGCCGGACGCGGGCCAGCACGATGGCGCCCTCGAGGGCGGCGATGAGCACGGTGGCCAGCGCCGGGGCGCGCTCAGCCTCCACGCCCGTCACCACCAGGGCGGCGGCCAGGGGCTCCTCCCACGCCGCGAAGGCCTCGGCCACGACGGCACGCAGGCGGTCGCTGGAAGCGGCGGTGTCGGCGGCGGCGGCCACCAGGGGGCACCCGGCGTCGAAGCCACGGGTGAGGAATTCCTGGCGCCAGCGGTCCACGATGCCGGCGAAGAGGTCGGCCGGCGTCGGTGACACCAGGCGCTCGAGGACCCGCGCCACGGCCCGGCCCGCCAGGTCGCCCATGCCGAGGAGGGCCTCGCTCACGAGTTGGTCCTTGCCTCCCGGGAAGTAGTGCTGGAGGGAGCCCCGGGGGGCGTCGGCGGCGGCCACCACGGCCCGCATGCCCGTGCCCGAGACGCCCTGGCTCCGGATGAGCCGGGCCGCGGCCCGGACCATGCGCTCGCGGGGGCCGAGCCCTGCGTCGGCCGGCCCTGCGTCGGCCGGCCCTGCGTCGTCTGCGGATGGCTCGCCCACGGATTCTCCCCCTTGACCATGACAGTCGTCATGATCGATACTCCCATTCTATGACAAACGTCATAGACGTGGGAGGCGATGGCGGCGGGGACGGTGCGGTGCGCGTCCGGCGCTTCCGGGCCGACGACGTGCCGGCCGTGGTGGACCTGTTCCGGCGCTGCACGGCCGCCACCCGCTACCGACGCTTCCACGGTGTCACCGACGGCTCCGACTACGCCCGGGGGCTGTCCGCCACCCCGTGGGAGACGGTGCTGGCCGTGGTGGACGGGGCCTGCATCGGGGTGGCCTCCCTGGCCGAGGGGCCCGAGGACCACGAGCTCGGGGTGCTGGTCGAAGACGGGCGCCAGGGCCAGGGGGTGGGGACCCGTCTGGTCACGGCGCTGGTCGTGCTGGCCCGCACCCGTGGCATCGGCGTCGTGCGGGCCGAGGTGCTCGCCGACGACCCCCGCCCCCTGAAGGCGCTGGCGCGCATCGGGCCCGTGGTGGTGCGTCGCTCCTTCGGCGTGGCGAGCGCCCTGGTGTGGCTGGGGGCGCCCGCCGGGGAACGCCCCGGCCCCGGTGGGCGAGGGGGCAGGCCCGCCACCGCGGCGCCGGGCGGCCCTCCGGCTGGCGGGCTATGACGGGGGCCGTGAGCGCCGCCCCCGACGCCGCCGCGCTGTTCGGGGTGGAGCTCCCCATCGTCCTCGGTCCGCTCGCAGGGGGTCCCTCCACGCCGGCCCTGGCCGCGGCGGTGAGCGCCGCCGGCGGGCTCGGGACGCTGGGTGAGGCCTACGTGGCCCCCGAGGGCATCCGGAGCGACATCCGCGCCGTCAAGGCCGCCACCGACCGGCCCTTCGCCCTCAACCTCTTCGTGCCCGAGGACGGCGCCCCCGACGAGGCCGGTGTGGAGCGGGCCCTGGCCCTGCTCGCCCCCTACCGCCTCGAGCTCGGCCTGGGGCCGGGGGCGGCCCCCGCCGTCGTGCGGGAGGACTTCGACGCCCAGCTGGCCGTGGTGCTCGAGGAGGGCGTCGCGGTGTGCACCTGCACCTTCGGCGTCCCGCCCCGACCCGCCCTGGAGGCCCTGCAGGCCCGGGGCACGACGGTGGGGGCCACCGTCACCACCCCGGCCGAGGCCGTGGTGGCGGCCGAGGCCGGCGTGGACTTCGTCATCGCCCAGGGGGCCGAGGCCGGCGGGCACCGCGCCAGCTTCCTCCCCGTACCGGGGGACGACCTCATCGGGACCATGGCCCTGGTCCCCCAGGTGCGCGACGCCTGCGGCCTCCCCGTGGTGGCGGCCGGGGGCATGGGCGACGGCCGGGGGGTGGCCGCCGCCCTGGTCCTCGGGGCCAGCGCGGCCCAGTTGGGGACGGCCTTCCTCCTGTGTCCCGAGGCCGGGACGAGCCCCCCCTACCGGGCCGCCCTGGCCCGGGCCCGGGCCGAGGACACCGTCGTCACCTCGGCCTTCTCCGGGCGCCGGGCCCGGGGGCTCGCCAACCGCTTCACGCGGGCCATGGCGGGCCACGACGACCTGCCCCCCTTCCCCGTCCTCAACGCCATGACGGCCGAGATCCGGCGGGAGGCGGCGGCGCGCGGCGACGCCGGACTGCTGTCGTTGTGGGCCGGGCAGATGCTGGGCGAGCTGCGGCCGTGGCCCGCCGCCGACCTGGTGGCGGCGGTGGCGGCCGAGACCGCCGCCGCCCTGGGGGCCCCGGGGCGGGCGGGGCGCTGAGCCGGGACCGTGATCAGTCGACCACCCCGTCATCGAGGAGGGGGGCGAGGTCTTCGGGGCCCACGCCGAAGGAGGCCAGGGCGCCGAGGTCGTGCACGCCGGGCGGCGGCGGGGGTGTTGGGAGGGCGGCCGGGGTGCGGCCGAAACGCGGAGCGGGCGCCGGCGTGGTGACCCCGCCCACCTCCACGAAGGTGGCGCGGTCGCGCAGCTGCGGGTGGGCGGGCGCCTCGGCCAGGGACTGGACCGGGGTCACGCAGGCGTCGGTCCCGGCGAAGGTCTCCACCCATTCGGCCTGGGTGCGGGTGCGCACCACCGCCGCCACCTCGGCCGTGAGGTGCTCCCATCGGGCCGGGTCGTCCTGGGGGGGCACGGCCGCGCCCCGGTAGCCGAGGCCCTCCATGAAGGCCCGGTAGAACCGGGGCTCCATGGCGCCCACGGCCAGATGGCGGCCGTCGATGGTCTCGTACACGTTGTAGTAGTGGGCACCCCCGTCGAGGCTGTTGGTGCCCCGCTCGTCGCGCCAGGCGCCGGCGGCCCGCATCTCGTGGAACATGGTGGTGAGGAGGGCGGCCCCGTCCACCATGGCGGCGTCCACCACCTGGCCCCGGCCCGAGGACGACCGCTCCACCAGGGCGGCCAGGATCCCGGTGGCGAGGAGCATCCCCCCGCCGCCGAAGTCGGCCACCAGGTTGAGCGGGGGGACCGGGCCACGGCCCCGGCCCCCGATGGGGTCGAGGGCGCCGGCCAGGGCCACGTAGTTGATGTCGTGCCCGGCCTCGTCGGCCAGGGGGCCCTCCCGGCCGTAGCCGGTGACGCGGCCGTAGACCAGGCGGGGGTTGGCCGCCAGGGCGGGATCCGGGCCCAGGCCCAGGCGCTCCATCACCCCGGGGCGGAACCCCTCCACCGTCACGTCGGCGTGGCCCAGCATCCCGAGCACCATGTCGCGGACGCGCCCGTCGGTGAGGTCCATGCCCACCGCCGGCCGCCCCCGGGTGAGCACGTGGCGACGGTCGAGGGCGCCGGGGGCGGCCGAGGGCAGCCCGCAGCGTTCCACCCGCACCACCTCGGCCCCGAGGTCGGCCAGCACCATGGCGCAGAAGGGGGTGGGCCCCAGTCCGGTGAACTCCAGGACGCGCACCCCGGCCAGGGGGCCCCCACGCCCCGGCGCGCTCACGGCGCCGTCACGGGGTGGCGAGGTAGCGGTCGATCATGCGGTGCATGTGCAGGACGTTGCGCTCCTGGCGGCGGTTGAGGCGCAGACCCCCGCCCCGCGACTTCATGCCCTGCTGGACGTGGGCCATGTTGGCGTAGTCCTGGTTGGTGATCTCCCCCCAGTCGCGTTCGGTCCAGTCGGCGTAGAAGCGGGGCCGGACCCGCCGTCGGGGCCCGTCGGGGCGGGGCCACTCCAGGAACCAGGTGTCCTTGACGGCGCTGTCGGGGTCCAGGCCGTTGGGGCGCACCCGGAACACGATGGCGCTGCCGGGGTAGATGGGGCCGACCAGGTTGGGGAAGAACAGGACGTCGTCGGCGCTCGTGAGCTCGTCGTCTGTGAAGGGGGCGGTGTCCACCCCCCGCTCCGCCAGCAGGGCGCGCCGCCCGGCCTGGTAGCGGGCCAGCATGGTGGCACCGTCGGCTCCGGCCTCGGCCCGCACGGCGGCGATGAGGGCCCG
>DATJOV010000345.1:0-7816 GCA_035506735.1 Acidimicrobiales bacterium
TGCGAGAAAGCGTACGTTCCAGGCTGCTCGAAGTCAGTCACAAAACTGGTTCCTACCCACAGCACACAGTAATGCGTCGCGTCGCAGTTGATCACGTCAGTTGCACTGGTCAATTGGTTGATCGTGTACGACGCAGAGAAGTCACCGCTCGCGTCCTGATTTATTGCGAGGGGATTGACGCTTAGGAAGCCACAACTCAGGTTGTTGCCTGGCAAATTGGCCGGTAGGCCGTTCGGATCCGCGCACTCAATGATCTGGATCCCAGTCGGATCGGCCGAGATTGTCGGAAACCCTGTTCCAGCCACTGTGACCGTTTGTCCGTTTGAGTAAGGCCCACTCGGACTTACTGTGACTGTTGGGCCAGCTGCGGCGGCGTCACTCGCCAGAGGAAGCGCGCATGCACCGAACAGTAGAAGGGTTCCACAAAGGCTGACCGCCAGACGTCGCATTATCATCGCCTCGATTCAATTGCGGAGCGCTTGAGGGCAGACTGCGCATGGGCCACCAGCGGGAGCTTCCCATGGTTGACAACGGTCATCAAACAACATCATCGTGAACGTACTGTGACGGCCGTGTGACGTCGCCGGGTTCGGCGTTGGGCGAACACCGCCGGGTTGGGGATTCCGCAAGCAGCTCACCTCGCTGGGTTCCGATGCTGAGGGTCGACATCACCCGTTACCGGGCCTGGCCTGGGACCCCATCCGTCCGACCCCGAGATCGCCGGTTACGGTATGGCTAGGCTACTCACCGTCATGCGGTCCATCGTCTGCTTCGTTGCCACCGCCCACGGAGTACATGATGCTGTCCTGCCAATCGCGAAGACGGTCGATCTCGGGGCGGAGGAAGCCTAGTTCGGTGCGGGTGATTAAGAGTTGTCTTCGGGCATAAATGGCATACACGATGAGCCCGACGAAGATGGCCAACAGCAATGAAGCGCCGACTACACCGGCGGTGTTTCCAGTCTGACAGCGTTGCACTGCGGCGAGAAGCGAGAAGGTGAGCATGTACCAATGTTAAGCATCGCGATTGCCTCTGCGCACTTGCGTCCTTCGGTGCGATGCCGTGGCCTTTTTAACCGGCGAGCCGGAGGAGGCGGTAACACCCGCAGGCGGGATGCCAACCCTGGAGGCTGAGCCCGACACAGCCGACGCGCTGGGCGCCCCACCCTGCCCTGCCCCGGTCCCCTGAATCGGCCGGCCGGGGACCATCACAGAGCCGGGGCCTTCCTTCCCTGCCGGGGCTGCACCGGGAGCCAGGCATGCCCGAAGGTCCAGCCGGTATACCCGAGTCCCCGGCTACCCCGACAGCGCTATATCTTCAGACGACCCAGCACTCTTCCCGTGTCCAGCACACGAACCGCGAGTCCGTAGTCTGCGTCGTGGGCGTGCACTTCAAATGTCTGCTTGGCACCCGTCGATGCTGATTGCTCTACGTGCATGCTTGACCAGTGCCCTCCGGTCAGATCAACAGTTGCCCACCGGCGAAAAACGGGAGACCAGGTGAAGGTCCTGCCATGCGCCCTCAGCGTTCCGCTGATGAAGCGCGCTGGTCGAAGGGCAGAACCAGAGCCGAATCGAAGCCACGCTCGACAACTGAAGTCCCTGCCTTGTGCAGCCCGAGACTCTCGACGCCGCCTCACGCGGTCCCGAATCGAGGCTCCAAATGCCGAGCCGACTAAACAGCCAATGATGTCAGCGAGGATGCTGCCCACAGCACCATTCTGACGGCTCCGGGGTGGACGGTGGTCGTCCCAAAGTCGAGGCTCCGTTTGTCCGAAAGGTACCAGCTCATCCACCCTCGGCCCCGACACGGCGTGTCAACTCTTGTTGACACTGTGTCTACATTTGGAGCCAAGTTCAAGGAAGGACGCTGCTATCGAGCACCACCATGAACTGGCCGATGCAGACCAGGAGGAGCACCATGCCGGGCGAGCGCAGGCGATGGGTCCCCTCCGAACCCTGCGGAGGGTCCGCCCCCCCTTCGGAGTCCATCCAGCGATGATGCCACGCCGGCGCGCCACCCCATCATCGAGGGGGTTGAACGGGGGAAGGCGCGGGACAGAGCTACGTCCCCGCCGTGCCCCACAGAAGACCAGCCTCGGCCCGCTCGTGCGATCGGAGCGGCACCTCGTCGTCGAGGGTGAGGACGATCGTCGGTCCTCCGTAGCACCGCGGTGGACCAGGTCGATCGAGAAGACGATCGACGGCAGATGCCGATGAGCGCACACGCCACGGACCAGCCGAGGAAGAAGCCGCCCGGCGCACCGGCGATGGGTTGAGCTGCCCGATCGACACCAGCAGCAACTCGACAATGCCGGAAGGAACCACCCGAGCGTCGCTCGGACCGTGCATGCCGGGCGGTCGGTGATGCCTCGGCGAACGCCGGGACGGCGCCAGCGCGACCAACGACCGGCGCGCCCACGACCCGGAGCATGTGGCGCCGGGCGAGCCCTGCCGGTGACCTTCGCGCTCCGTCATCTCGTGCAGGCCGGGGAACACGATGACCCCCGCATGGAGTGTGCGCGGTCCTCTCGTCCGAACGCCCATGGCGATGCCGGTGTCACGAGGTTGCCGCATGGGGCGGGTGTCCACCACGGCTGCGCCGGCGAAGAGCCAGGGGACGCTGTCCAGCACCGACGCCAGATGACAGAGAACGAGGAGAGCGGCCCGAGGTCACCCCGGGGGCGGGGCGCCACGGCAGGACATGGCCTCGGTGAGGCCCACCGACGTTGGCCGGCGCGCCCTCTGGGCCGGTGCGCCGATGGTGCCGTGCCGGCCCGCCTCCCTACCATCGGGGCCGATGGCACGGAGCGGGGACGGGACGGGCGAGGCCGGCGGGGCAGGACGGCGTCTGCTCGTCGTCTGGCACTCGCGCACCGGGTCCACGGCGGCGCTGCGCGACGCCGCCCTGGCCGGGGCCGCCGCCGGCGGGGGCGAGGAGGTGACGGTGCGGGCGGCCGGGGCCTTCGACGCCGGGCCCGAGGACGTGCTGTGGGCGCAGGCCCTCCTGGTGTGCACCCCGGCCAACTTCGGGTACATGGCCGGCGCCCTCAAGGACTTCCTCGAGCGCGTCTACCACCCATGCCTGGACCGCACCCACGGCCTCCCCTACGCCCTGGTGGTGAAGGGCGACACCGACGTGGACGGGGCCGTGGCCAGCGTGGAGCGCATCGTGGCCGGGCTGCGCTGGCGCCGGGTGCTGCCCCCGGTGACGGTGGTGGGGCCGGTCACGGCCGAGGCCCTGGCCCAGGCGACCGAGCTGGGCGCCACCCTCGCCGCCGGCCTGGAGGCTGGGATCTTCTGACACCGCCGGGCGGGCGGACCGTCCCGCAGAAGTGGGCCCTCAGGAGGTGGGACGGCGGGGCTCGAGGCCGGCGGCGCGGTACACGGCGTCGATGACCTCCATGTTGGCGATGGCGTCGGCCGGGCCGGTGATCGGGGCCGGCCCACCCGCCACGGCGGCGCGGAACGCCTCGAGCTGGAACTCGTAGGTGGGACGCCGGCTCAGGTGCTCCACGGTGCGGCCCCCCGGGCCCCGCACCGACAGGCGGTGGTACATGTTGGGTCCGGTGGGGTTGAAGACGGCCAGCACCCCGTCGTCGCCGGTGACGCGCAGGGCCACGTGGAGGAGCTTGGACGACCACATCGAGCACGTCACGGTCCCCGTGCACGCCTCGGAGAAGCGCAGCTCGGCCTGCATGGCCCGATCCACGCCGGGGGATCGCAGCTTGGCCCGGGCCGAGACCACGGTGGGCTCGGTCCCCACCAGGTGCCGGGCCATGTGGATGGCGTAGCAGCCGGCGTCCATGGTGGCCCCGCCGGCCAGGGACAGGTCGTAGCGGATGTCGCCGAAGAGCGGGAGGGGGAAGCACATCCACGTCTCGACCCGGCGCAGCGTCCCCACCGCCCCCTCGTCCAGGAGCTGGCGGGCCCGGGCGAAGAGGGGGTGGTAGCGGTAGTGGAAGGCCTCCATGAGCACGAGCCCGGGCGGGGCGGCCCCGGCCACCTCCCGGGCCTCGGCCGCGTCGGCGGTGAAGGGCTTCTCGCACAGCACGTGCTTCCCCGCCGCCAGGGCGGCCGCCGTCCAGCGGCCGTGGAGCCCGTTGGGGAGGGGGTTGTAGACGGCGTCGACGTCGGGGTCGGCCAGGACCTCGTCGTAGGACGCCGCCACGCGGGGCACGCCGTGCTTGGCGGCGAAGGCCTCGGCCCGGGGCCGCTGGCGGGCGGCCACCACCACCACCTCGGCCCCGGGCACGGCCCGTGCCGGCCGCACGATGGCGGCCGGGGCGATGCGGGCCGCGCCGAGCACGCCGATGCGGAGGGGGGCCACGTCCCGACGCTACAGCGCGTCGCCGCCGCGGGGCAGGTGGAGCTCGGCCCGCCAGTCCCCGCTCAGGCGCACGGCGCTCAGCACGGCGCCGGCTTCGAGGAGCCAGGCCACCACCTCGGCGTGGGGGGTGGTGGCGGCGGTGGCCACCACCAGGCCCCGGCGGGGGTGGTCCTGGACCAGGCGCCACCCCTCGGGCAGGGTCACGCCGGCGGCGGCCAGGCGGGCCCGCACCCGCTCGCCCCGGGCGTGCTGGATGCCGACGCGGGCGTCCTGGGGTCCCCGGCGGGTCACCGATCCCGCCACCCAGGTGCACACCGGCACGTCGTGGACGGGACCGCCCAGCAAGGTGGTGATGCCGCTCCGGGGCGGGGGCTCGTCCTCGGGGCGCAGGACGGGGTGGAGGTTGATCCACCCGTCGTGGGCACCGGCCATGATGTCCATCCCCCGCACCGCGGCAGCGGTGTCCTCCACCCGGAACTCGACGACCTCGGTGCGCCGGCGCGCCGTGCGGGCCACGACCGGGCTCAGGCCGGGGCGGCCAGGGCGGGCCCGGGCACGGTGTCGACGGTGGCGAACTCCTCCACGGGACGCCGTCTGAGGCGCCGGGGCTGGCGCACGGGACGGCCCAGGGCCACCACGGCCGCCACGGCCAGGTGCCCGGGCGCCTCCACCAGTTCCCGCACCTCGGCCTCGCGCCGCACCGCCATGGTGGTGACCACCCCCCCCAGGCCCTCGGCCCGCGCCGCCAGGAGGATGCTCCACACGAAGGGGTAGACCGAGGCCCCGCCCACGAAGGTGTAGCGGTCGAGGTCGCGGTCCACGGCGGCCAGGGCGCGCAGGTCCCCCAGCACCACCAGGAGCGCCGGCACGGTGTCGAGGTGCTCGGCGAAGCCCCCCGGTCCCTGCGCCGCGGCGGCGGCGAGGTCGCCGGCCCCGGCCACGGCCGCCGCCTCGGCGGCGCGGTCGGTGAGCGGCGCCCAGGGCACGAGCCCGGCCGCCCCCTGGGCCAGGTACTCGTACCAGGGACCGAGGTACAGGTCCCGCAGGGCGGCGCGCCGGGCCGGGTCCCGGAGGACCACCACGTGCCAGGCCTGGCGGTTGCCGCCGCTCGGGGCGAAGCGGGCGGTGTCGAGGACGCGCCACAGGGTGGCGTCGTCCACGGGGTCGGGGAGAAAGGCGCGCACGGCGCCGGTGCTGCGCAGGGCCTCGAGGAGCTCCACGGTGATCCTCCTGCCTCGAGCGCCTCGGGGGCTCGGGTCGCGGTCGACGGTAGCCCCCCGACCCGGGCCTACGCCGGGTCGGGCCACAGGTCCTCGGGCTCGCGCCCGCGTGTCTCGGGCAGGAGGGCGAACAGGGCGATGGCGCCCAGCACGGGGAGGAAGGTGACCTCGGCCCCCACGGCGAAGCGGTTGCCGGCCTCGGCCAGGAGGCCGAAGGCCACCAGGCCGACCACCGCCCCCACCACGCTGGCGGCCACGTTCCACCCCGCCACCGAGGCCCGCACGGCGGTGGGGAACAGCTCGTTGGCGAGCGCCCCCGCCGCCGGGGCGAAGGTGGAGGCGGCCAGGATGGCGAGCTCGTAGCCCACCAGGAGAGCGGGGCGCGACCCGCTGTAGGACAGCACCCCGGTGAGGACCATGGCGGCCATGGCGCCCGCCGCGGTGGGGCGGCGCCCGAGGTGGTCGGCCAGCCAGCGCCCGGCCACCAGGCCGGCCAGCCCGAAGCCGGCCGCCACCACCACCATGAGGGCCTGGGCCGTGCCCGACATCTTGAGGACGTTCTGGGCGTAGACGAACACGAAGCTGTTGGCCGGGCCCGTCACCACGGCTACGGCGAAGGCGAGCGACGCCACCGTCACCAGGCGCCGCCGGTAGGGCGGCTCCACCGCGCCGAGCACGGGGACGGGGTGGGTGGCGGCGGCGGCGGCCACGGCGAAGCGCCCCGGCTCGACCAGCCAGCGCTGGAGCACGAACACCGCCGCCAGGGGGACGGCGGCCAGGAGGAACAGGCCCCGGAACCCGAGGGTGGACTTCGCCAGGCCGTGCAGGACGGCGGTGAGGCCCGAGCCCACCCCGTAGCCGGCCGCCACCAGGGCGATGGCCTTGGCCCGCTGGCTCGAGCCCGTCTCCTCGGCCGCCCCCACCTGGGCCACGGCGTTGGTGGCGCTGAGGAGGGGGCGCCCCAGGGCGAAGATGACCACGAACCACCAGTAGCCGGGGCTGGCGGCGGCGAGGACGGTGAAGGCCAGGCCCCCCACGCAGGTGACGATGAGCACCCGGCGCCGCCCGTAGCGGTCGGCCAGGCCCGACAGCGGGAGGCCTCCCAGCGAGGCCAGGCGCAGCACGGCCAGTCCCACCCCGAGCTCGGTCACCGACAGCCCGGCCTGGTCGGCCACCGAGGTGCCGTGCACCACCCGGCCGAAGTGGGCCGCCACGTCGCCCAGGGCGGCCACCGCCCCGAACTGCCCGAAGCCCGAGGCCAGGGCCATGAGGGCCAGGCCCACCACGGCCCGGTCGGTCCACCGCCGCAGGCCGAGGTCGGGCGGCCCCCCCGGGGCGGCGTCCCCGGCGCCGGGGTCGGTCACCGCACCCCGGCGCCGCGCCGGACCCGGGCCTCGGTGCGGGCGGTGAGCTCCTCCAGGGCGGGGCTCCTGGCCGGGACGGGCGCCACCGGGGCCACCAGGGCCCGGGCCGCCGGGGGCAGCTCGTCGAGGTCGGCCCGGAAGCGCCGGCCCGCCGCCACCAGGGCCCGGGCGGGGTCGGTGCCGGGCACGAGGCGCCTGCCCCCGGCCATGACCGGCTCGAGCAGGGGCCGGCTCCCGGGCGGGGGGGTCTCGTGGCGCAGGGCGATGGTGTCGACCAGGCCCGAGGCCCGGAAGACCTGCTTGGCCCCGGGCAGGGTGGCCTTGCCCGGGGAGAGCTTCATGACGGGCCGGTCCCCCACCGCCACGAGCTTGTAGGCGCTGTCGAGGTAGGGGGCGTCGGCCGAGGTCCCGAGCCGGGTGCCCACCCCGGCGGCGTCGACGGGCGCCCCGGCCGCCACCAGGGCGGCCAGGTCGTGCTCGTCGATCCCCCCCGAGACGAAGATCCGCACCCCGCCCAGCCCGGCCTCGTCGAGCATCCCCCGGACCCGGGGGGTGACGGTGGCAAGGTCCCCACTGTCGATCCGCACCGCCGTCCCGTGGTCGAGCCCGAGCTCGCCCAGGACGGTGATGGCGTGGCCGACGCCGGGCAGGAGGTCGTAGGTGTCCACCAGCAGGGTGACGCCGTGGGGATGGTCGTGGGCGTAGGCGCGGAAGGCCTCCACCTCGCTCGGGAAGGCCTCCACGTAGGCGTGGGCCATGGTGCCGGCCGGCCGCACCCCGTAGCGCCGGGCCGCCTCCACGTTGCTGGTGGCCACGAAGCCCACCAGGGCGGCGGCCCGGGCGGCGGCGTCGGCCGCCTCGATGCCGTGGGTGCGGCGCATGCCGAACTCGACGAGCTCGATG
>DATJOV010000346.1:0-5285 GCA_035506735.1 Acidimicrobiales bacterium
CCCGCCACGAGGGTCTGGGCCAGGGTGGCGAAGTACTGGTCGTAGTCCCCGGCCGCCCCACCGGCCAGGGTCCCCTGGGCCTGTCCCGAGGAGTCCTCTGGGATCATGGGCACGCCCAGCACCAGGGTGTAGGGGGAGGAGCTCCAGGGCCCGAGCAGCCAGGAGAGGCTGGACGCCTGGGACATGGCGTCCCACCCGCTCTGCCAGGGGAGGTAGTCGGCGGCGTAGGTGGGGGTGGTGTGGGTGGCAGCGGCGAAGGCGGCCACGCCGGCAGGGTCGGCCGCCCCCACGTAGACACCCAGGGGCACCGACGCCGCTCCACCCCCGCTAGTGGGCGTGAGGGCCTGTCCCGCCACCGAGGCCAGTGCAGCCATGACGAGCAGCCCCAGCCCCACGGCCAGGGTGCCTCGCCGCCCCCAAGGAGGGCGGAGCTCCGGTGCTCGCCGTGCACGCCGTGGCGTGCGCGGAGCGTGCCAGCCCCCCACGGAGGGGGACTTTACCCAGGTCAGATGAATTTGGCGTAATGCGCCGGTAACGAGGTGACGAACAGAGAGAAGAAAGAACGAAAGAGAGGGGTTCGGAGGGACCGTCGGGGGAGCGGGGGCGTCACCTCGGTCCGGGACCGCCGGAGACAGGGCGGGGAGGTGCGTCGCCTGATCTCCTGCTCTCGCACTCAGCGGTAGAGCGAACTCGTAGTGTGAGATGTTACCGCCTGTTGTCCCACCTGTCGCACACAGTTCATCGGGGGCGGTGGTCCCCCGCTGGCCCCCTCCGGCCCGGTCCGCAACAATCCCGCACCATGGACGGAGGCGGGACTTCGGCTGCCGGGGCGCGCCCGGCCCGGGGCCGGCGCCCGGCGCCCGGGAGACTCGGACCGGTCGCTGCCCTCCTCGGTGCCGCCATGGTGGTGCTGGGAGGCGTCATCGCGGCTCCCCCCGCAGCCCAGGCTGCTTTCCCGGGGTCGGATGGGCCGGTGGTGTTCGCCGGCATCTCCTTCGGGTTCACGCTGGCAGGGGGATTCCGGCTCGGGTTCGGTTCCCCGTGTCCCGGTCACGGCCCCGGCCAGGACACCCTCTACCTGCTCAGGCCGGACTCGATGGTTCCACGCGTGCTGACGTGCGCCCCGGGCCAGGCCGACCACCCCTTCGTGTCACCCGACGGCTCCACGGTGGTGTTCTCGAGTGCGGCCACCGGCACCCCGAGCCAGCTCTACACGGTGCCGATCCCCGCCCCCGGGCAGCACGTCACCCCGACCCTGGTGTCATCGTCGCCGGCCGACAGCGACACTTACCCGTCGTGGTCACCGGCGGGCGACGGGACCATCGTCTTCCAGCGCACCGTGCCCGGGGGCCTGCCCCAGCTCTACACCGAGAACGTGGCCGAACCCGGTTCGGCCAGCCCGGTGTTCGGCGCACCGACCGGTTCGAGCGACACGGAGCCGGTCTTCGACCCCGCCGATCCCGAGCTCATCGCCTTCGTCCGTCCGGTGGGTGGACGGTCACACATCTTCACCTACGACCTCTCGACCCATGCCCTCACCGACCTCTCGGCCCAGGGCGATCCGAACGGGACGGGCGACGACGCCAAGCCGGACTTCGCCCCCTCGGGGAGCCCGGAGCGCATCGTCTTCGAGTCGGACCGGGCTTGCGGGAGCTTGCAGCTCTACACCATGAGCGTCACAGGCGCCGACCAGGAGCCCGTCTTCCAGGCCATGAGCAACGGATCGCCCACGGGCACCCAGCGGTGCCGCACCCCCTCGGGCGACCCGGTGTACGCACCGCAGGGCGACAGCCTCGCTTTCGACCAGGCGGCGGGGGGGTTCTTCAGCTTCTTCGGATCCGGGCCCTCCACCGTGTCCCTCAACAGCTCCGGCGTGGCCACCGGTCCGGTGGCGTCGTTGAGCCACTTCTTCGGCGAGGCGCTCGACCCCAACTGGGGACCGACGGCGTCCCCGCCGGCGCAGACGCCGGAGGTGGGCCTGCCCGTCCTCCTCCCCGCCCTCGGGGTGGTGGCCGTGGCTGGGACGCTGGCCGTCCGCCGCCGCCGGCTCCGGGCCGGGACGCCGCGGTGACGGGGGGAGGGGCCCGGTGAGCGTCGATGCCGGGGCGGGCGTGGTCGAGCGCCGCGTTCGCTCGGAGCCGGTCGTCCACGAGCGCCGGCGCGGTCACCGGCCGGTGCGGGTGCTGGTGGTGGAGCACGACGTCGCCTACCAGAAGGAATTGCGTTCTGGATTGGAGGCCAAGGGCTACGTCGTGGACCAGGTCGCCCAGGCCCTCGACGGCCTGCGGCGCTTCATCCACGACCCTCCCGACGTGGTCCTCGTCGACGTGCTGCTCCCGGGCATCCCGGCCATCGAACTGTGCTCGCGCCTGCGCTCCCTCGGAGACGTGCCCGTGCTCATGATCACGGCGGTGGAGACCGAGGTCGACCTGGGGCGAGCGCTCGACGCCGGCGCCGTCGACTACGTGGCACGACCGCACCGCATGCGAGAGCTGGCGGCGAGGATCGAGGTGGCCCGCCGACCCCTCACGAGGAGAGTCGAGCGTGTTGTGCCCGTCCCTCCGCCCACCAGGGGTCCATCGGGGATGCTGGCCGTGGGGGACCTGGCCGTGGACTGCGACAGCCGCCGGGTGACGATCGGGGACGAGGTGGTCCACCTGCCCCGGTTGGAGTTCGACCTGCTCGCCCTGCTGGTCTCGGCGCCCGACCGCCTGTGGCACCGGGAGGCCCTCATCGAGCAGTTGTGGTCGGACCGGCATTGCGCCGGCAGCCGTACCCTCGACACCCACGTTCGTCGCCTCCGCCAGAAGCTCGAGCGCGGTCCGGGTCGGGGGCGACACCTCGTCACGGTGCGTGGGGTGGGCTTCCGGTACGACACGGAGCCTTCGGCTCCAGCCCGCGACCTGAGTGGCGACGCCGCGCCGCGCTCGGCCTGATCCCTCCTGCCCGCGCATGGGTGATGGTGGCCACCGCAGTACCCTTGGACCGGTGCGACGGGGACGGTGGCTGGCGGTGGTGACGGCCATGATCACGGTGGCGTCGGCCACGGCGGCGTGCGGATCGAACGGCCAGGGTCCGACCCCCTCCGCGTTCGCCGGGCAATCGGCGTCCGACATCCTGCACCTGGCGTTGCGCAATGCCATGCGCGCCGACGACGTCGTTTTCAGCATCAAGACGTCGGGTGCCACCCAGCAGACCGTGGACGGGGCGACGGGCGCCGCAGGCGGCTACGAAGTGGTGTCGAGCCCCGAGGGGCAGGTCCACATCGAGGTCATCGGTCCCACGGCCTACATCGCCTCGCCCGCCGAGGGGCTCGTGGCCACCATGGGCATGACCCAGGCCGTGGCCGAGGCCAACGCAGGTCGGTGGATCTCGGTCAAGTCCTCCGACCAGCCCTTCCCCCAGCTCTCCCAGGCGTTGTCGTTCAAGTCGCTCCTTGACGAGTTCACGCCCGGGGGCACCCTGCACCTCAGTTTCACCAAGTTCGGCGCCAGGACGGTGGGCCTGGTCATCGGGTCCGGGACGGCGGCGCAGGCGGTGAAGTCGTTCCACGTGGAGCTGGCCGTCTCGGCCACGACCCCCGAGCTCCCGGTGGGGGCGGTGCTCCAGATCTCGGCCAACGGGAACACGGTCACCCAGACGGCGGTGTTCGCCCAGTGGGGGAAGCCGGTCACCCTCGAGACGCCCCCCGGCGCCGTGACGTGGGACTCGGTGGTGCCCCAGTGAGGTGGGGACCGGAGCCGGCCCTGGGTCCGGACGGCTCGACGGCGTGAGGCGGGTCAGGGCCCTTCGTCCCTTGTCGTCCGAGGATCGACGAGGGGGCCCGATCGGGATCAAGGCCCACCCCTTCGGTGCCGATGGGCGCTGCATGCAGCGTGCGCGGCCACGTCCCGGTTTGCGGGCCTGGATGGGCGCCGTGCTCGTGTCCACGGCGCTCGGCCTGGTGGCCTTCGCCAGTGGCGCCGAGGGCACGGCGGGGAGTGTCCTCCCGAGCCCGACCACGACCGCTCCCGTGCCGCAGGCGTCGGCGGACGCCCTCCCCGTCCAGGCGCCCAGCGTCGCCCCGGCGACGACCGCCCCTCCGTCGACGCCTGCTGCGTCGGCGCAGGTCCAGGCCCAGATCCCGCCCGCTCAGACGGTCCCGAGCGATGACATCAGCTCGGAGAACGGGTCGCTCTACCTCGACGGCGCCCCCTACCAGTTCGTCGGGGTCAACGCCTACGAGATCGCCAGCGACTGGGGGGTGAATGGCAGCTGCGGGCCCATGGAGAGCGACGCCCAGCTCGACCAGCTCTTCGGCTCCCTGCCTCCCAACTCCCTGGTGCGGTTCTGGGCCTGGCAGGGGAGCGCGGCGATCAACGTCACGACCCACCAGCTCGACTGGGGGCCCCTCGACCGGGTCTTCGACATCGCCGCCCAGTACCACCAGCGCCTCGTCGTGGTCCTGGCCGGACAGAGCGGGGCCTGCGACGACGGCGTGTGGAAGGACCCTTCCTGGTACGACGGGGGTTTCATGGACGTCCACGACGCCGGCGGCCTCACCCCGCTGTCGTACTGGGACTACATGCAGGACGTGGTCAACCGGTACAAGTCGTCACCGGCGCTGGGGATGTGGGAGCCCGTGTCCGAGCCCGAGGCCTCGACCTGCCCTCCCCAGTACCAGCCGGCGGCGTGCGGCGATCACCAGACGTGCCCGGACGAGCTCGTGGCCGAGGCGGCCCTGCGCTACTTCTTCGACGCCGTCGGATCCGCCATCCACACGCTCGATCCCGATCACCTGGTCGAGAGCGGCACCATCGGGTCGGGGCAGTGCGGTGCGTCGGGCCCGAACTACGCCAACCTGTCGGCCAGCCCCGGGATCGACGTCCTCTCCTACCACGACTACAGCGGGGCCACCTCCCTGCCGGGCGACGCCTGGAACGGCCTGGCCCTGCGCATCGGTGAGGCGTCGGCGATGCACAAGCCCATCATCGTGGGCGAGGTGGGCCTCCTGGCCGACCCCGGGGGAGCGGACCAGGGCTGCGCCACCCCCGGCCAACGGGCCCAACAGTTCGCAGCCAAGGCCTCGACCCAGCTCGCTGCGGGCGTGAGCGGACTGCTGGTTTGGGACTGGATGCCCTCTGCCCCGACGACCTGCTCCTACGACACCTATCCCGGCGATCCCCTCATGGCCGACGTGGCGGCCGGCCCCTCGGCCTGAGCCCGACGCCGCCGATCCGGAGCCGGCCTGGGGGCAGCTTGGGCCCCGGGGTGTGGGATGGTGGAGCCGGGGATCTGGCCGTCGT
>DATJOV010000347.1:0-12344 GCA_035506735.1 Acidimicrobiales bacterium
TCGGCGGCGCGGACGGTGGAGAGCGTCCTCCCCGCCCGGGCCTGTCGTATCGTGGGGACGGCGGGCGCCGAGGCCGGCTCCACGAGCGAGGCCGCCGGCCCCGGAACCCCGGGCCTGATCCCGGCCCACGGCGTCGGCACCTCCCCGGCCACGTTCCGGGCCCCGGTGGGGGATCCCCGGGACCCCCTGGGGTTCGTGGAGGTCGACACCGACCGGCCCACCACCTCCGAGGACGAGCAGTTCGTGGAGAGCGTGGCCGGCATCGTCCTCGCCACCGTGGTGCGCTTCCGGGCCGAGGACGCCATCCGCCACCAGGCCATGCACGATCCCCTCACAGGGCTGCCCAACCGGGCCCTGTTCAACGACCGACTGGAGCACGCCCTGAGCAAGCGCCGGCGCGTGGCCGGGCACGTGGCGGTCATGATCGTCGACCTCGACGGGTTCAAGAACGTCAACGACAGCCTGGGCCACCTGGCCGGGGACGCCCTGCTCGTCGCCGTGGCCCGGCGCTTCGGCGACAGCCTGCGCGGCTTCGACACCATCGCCCGGCTCGGGGGGGACGAGTTCGCCATCCTCTTCGACGGGCTCGACGCCACCGAACAGGCCGGGCCGATCGCCCAGCGCGTCCTCGACGCCCTCGTCCGGCCCCTGCCCCTCCCCGAACGGGAGGTCGCCATCGGCGCCAGCGTCGGCATCGCCCTCACCGATCGTTCCGACGTCGATGCCGGGCGCCTGCTGGCCGACGCCGACGCCGCCATGTACCGGGCCAAGCGCGAGGGAAAGGGCTGCTACCGGGTGTTCGAGGCCTCCATGCACACGGCCGCCGTGGAGCGGATGAACCTCGAGCAGGAGCTCCGCACCGCCATCCGGGACCACGCCCTCGGAGTCCACTTCCAGCCCATCGTGGACGCCATCACCGGGGCGGTGGTGTCCTTCGAGGCCCTGGCCCGGTGGGAGCACCCCAGCGGCATGGCCGTCCCGCCCGCCGTCTTCATCCCCCTGGCCGAGGAGTCGGGTCTCATCGTCGACCTGGGGCGGGCCGTCCTGGTCGAGGCGTGCCGCCAGGCACGCCGGTGGCGCGACGCCTTCCCCGCTGCCACCCCCCGTGTCTCGGTCAACGCCTCGCGGCTCCAGCTGGCCAGCGCCAGCTTCCCCGGGCACGTGGCCGACGCCCTGTCCATGGCCGGGCTGGACCCGACGTCGCTGGTGGTGGAGGTGACCGAGTCGATCCTGGCCTCCGAGTCGGGCACCATCATCGCCAACCTCGACGAGCTGCGTCGGGCCGGGGCGAAGGTTGCCATCGACGACTTCGGGACGGGGTACTCGTCCTTCGCCGCACTGGCCGAGCTTCCCATCGACATCTTGAAGATCGACAAGCGCTTCATCGACAATCTCGTCTTCGACGACCAGGGCCGCGGCTTCGTCACCGCCATCATGCAGCTGGCCCACACCCTGCGCCTCGAGACGACGGCCGAGGGGGTGGAGTCGGGCGAGCAGCGCAGCGCCCTCGCCGCCATGGGGTGCACCCACCTCCAGGGCTACTTCTTCGCCCGGCCCATGCCGGGGGAGGAGACCCTGGGGTACCTGGCCCGCCCCGCCGTGACGGTCGCCGGGGCCGCGCCCGGCCCGCTGGCCGAGCAGGCCCGCATCGCCTGAGCGCCGTCGCGGGGCCGCCGTCACGGCCGCCGGGGGGTGGATGGGCTACCGTCCCGGCATGCCGGACTTCGACGCCATCGTCATCGGTGCCGGGCACAACGGGCTCACGGCTGCCGCCGTGATGGCCCGTGGCGGCATGCGGGTGCTGTGCCTGGAGAAGAACCATTTCATCGGCGGGATGTCCTCGACCACCGAGCTCATGCGGGGCTACCGCTTCGAGCTGGCCGGCTCGATCCAATTCCCGCTGCCCGACGCCGTCTTCGAGGACCTCGGCTTCGGGGCCTGTCCCATCTACGAGCCCGAGGTCCAGTCGGCCAGCCTCGGGCCCAGCGGGGAGCCGCCCCTCCTGCTCTACTCGGACCCCGAGCGGCTCCTCGAGCACCTGGGGGCGACCGTCGGGATGGAGGCGGTCTTGGGCATGGCCGAGGTGGCGGCGTGGGCCGAGGCCCCGGCCCGGGCTATCGGCCGCTTCGACGTCCGACGCCCGCCCCGCTCGCTCGACGAGATGTGGGCATGCGCCGCCAACGAGGCGGAGCGCGAGGCCATCCGGGTCGCCATGTTCGGCAGCGTGATGGACGTCGTGGACCGGTTCCTCCCCGACCGGGACAAGCACGCCCAGGTGCGCAGCATGCTCAGCTTCCTGTCCGTCAACTCCACCTATCTGGGTCCTTACTCACCGGGCAGCGCCCTGTGCCTGGCCTTCGCCCTGGCGTCGCCGGGCCAGGCCACCATGTCCAAGGTCAAGGGCGGCATCGGGACCATGGCCGAGCACGTGCGGGCCCTCTTCGAAGCCCATGGGGGGGAGCTGCGCCGCCATGTCAAGGTGAGCGGGATCGTGACCGCCCATGGCAAGGTCGAGGGTGTCGAGACGGGCGACGGGGACGTCATCACCGCTCCCGTGGTCGTCTCGAACCTCGATCCCACGGCGACCTTCACCCAGCTCCTCGATCCCGAGCAGCTCCCCGAGGCCTTCGCCCGCCGGGTGCGGGCCATCGACCACCGGGCCGCCTACTTCCAGATCCACTTCGCCCTCCACGGCCTGCCCGAGTTCACCGGGGTCAACGAGGTGCTCAACGAGGGCGGCCTGCGCCGCAACGTGACCCTGTTCGGGACGGCCGAGCAGATGCAGGCCGACTTCGAGGGTTGCGTCCGGGGGCGGGTCCCCGCCGCCCCCTCGTTCAACGTGGCCATCCCCTCCCTGGAGGAGCCCGGCCTCGCCCCCGCCGGAAAGCACGCCGCCAGCAGCTTCGCCTTCTACTTCCCCATCGCCGCACCGGGCGATCACGGCCGGCTCCGGGACGAGATGGCGGCCCGCATGGTGGCCAAGGTGGCTTCGGTGGCGCCGAACTTCCCCGACCTCATCGACCGCCAGTTCAACTACCCGGCCTACACCTACGAGCTCATGTTCGGGTGCACGGGGGGCGACTTCACCCACGGGCTCCTCGAACCCCGCTTCATGGGGCCCTTCCGGCCCGGCCCCCGGGGGTGGACCGACAATCCCGTCCCGCTCGAGGGCCTCTACCTGTGCGGGGCCGGCTGCCACGGCGGCCCCGGCGTGACCTTCATCCCCGGGTACAACTGCGGCTACGCCGTGCTCGAGGCGGCCGGCACCTGAGCGAAGCGCCGCTGCCGCTCGGCGAAGGCAAGGTACATGGCCACGGCGAAGGCCAGGCTGGTGAAGAGGCTCATGACGAAGAAGATCCAGGCGGCGCGCAGGCCGGCGCGGCGTCCCTCGACGATGGTCCACAGGGGCAGGAGGACCACGTTCACGATGGTGTAGTCCTGGGCCGCCGAATCGGCGGCCCAGTTGGTGAAGAGCATCTTCGTGTAGTTCACGTAACTGGCGTTCGCCGTGGCGTGGACGTAGCGGACGTTGCAGTACCAGCCGATGGCGAGCGAGGCGACCCCCGCGGCGTAATACGCGACCTCGAGGGGGCGGACCCGCCCCACCGTGCCCCCGGAGAACAGCCGGCGGTTGGCGGCGAAGGCCACCGCCGTGCTGAGGATGCCCAGCACGCCGAAGAAGATGAGCGATCTCGTCATGGCCGCCTCCCGATCGGGTGGCGGGAGGCTACCGCCGCGGCCGCCGTGGCGCGGGAACGGTGGCCGCCCCGGTCCCGAAGCGGTGCCTATCCTGTGGCCACGTCACCGTGGACGGACCGGCTCGTGCCGGGGCGAGGGCAGGGGGTGGGTCCGTGCAGACCGTGAAAAGCCGGGTCGTGAGCTTCTTCGCCGATGCGGCCCTCATCCCCGACATCGTGCGCGCCATCGACGAGGACGTCCTTCCCCGGTACCAGGAGCTACCCCATTTCGTGAGCTTCGTGGCCCTGCGGTCCGAGACCGGCCCCAGGCCCGAGGTCGTGGCCATCTCCGTCTGGCGGTCGGGCCTCGAGGGCTCGGAGGAGATCTCCGAGGCCTTTCGCGACGAGGTGCACCGGGTGACGGGTACCACGCCGTCGCGCCGCGGCTACGACACCCTGCGCATCGTCGCCTACGACGCCGACGGTCAGCCCTGCGTGGACCTCCCCTGAGGTCGCCGACCCGCCGCGCTCAGTGCGGGCGCACCTCGCGCAGCGACCCGTCGCCCACGTCGTAGACGAAGCCCCGCACCCCGTCCCGGTGGGGGAGGACGGCGCTCGAGCGTACGGCGGCGATGCTGCGGGCCACGTCGGTGTCGACGTCGCCGGACGGCTCGACACCGGGAGCGATCTCGTGCCCCGTCTCCCGCCGGACCTGCTCCCGGAAGGCGGTGTCGGAGGAGGTGAGGACGCCGCAGTCGGTGTGCTGGATGAGGACCACCTCCTCGGTGGCGAGGAGCCACTGGGACGCCGCCAGCGAGCGGATGACGTCCGGCGTGACCACGCCGCCGGCGTTGCGGATCACATGGGCGTCGCCCTCGGTCAGCCCGAGCAGACGGGCAGGGTCGATGCGGGCGTCCATGCACGTCACCACGGCCACCCGGCGGGCCGGGGCCCGGCCCAGGTCCCCGCAGGTGAAGCCGGCGGCGTAGCGGCGGGCGTTGTCGAGCAGGTCGTCGGTGGCGGTCATGGGCCCTCCTCGGGCGGGCAGCCTAGAGGGGTCAGGCCCCGGCCCCTCTCCCCGGACCCGGCGGCGTCAGCGGCCCCGGCGTCGGGTGTCAGCGGCCCCGGGGGTCGGTGTCAGGGGCCCGGTCGGGCGGTGTCAGCGGCCCGGTCGGGCGGTGTCAGCGGCCCCGGCGGGTCCGGGCCCACTCCTCGGCCCACCCCGCCAGGGGCTCGATGGCGGTCCCGAGGGCCCGGCCGATGTCGGTCAGCTCGTAGGCCCTGGCCGCGTTCTGCCGGATGAGGCCGGCGTCGCCCAGCTCCCGGAGCCGCTCGTAGAGGACGCTGGACGAGATGCGGTCGCTGCTGGCCTGCAGGGCCCGGGCCCCTCGGGGGCCGTCGCGCAGCTCCCACAGCACCCGCAGGGCCCAGCGCCGCCCCAGGAGGTCGAGTGCCGCCACGAGCGGGCGCCCGCCTGTCGATCCCCTGACCCGTCGCCCCGGGACCGCTGCGACCACGCCGTGCCTCCTTGTGTTTCTGAATCAGAATCGCTCGGGTACCGGCATCCGAAGTGTATCGGAAACAGAAACACCGTGGAGGTCGTCGTGGGAGTCCCTCGCATCCATCCGCTCGATCCACCGTACGAGGCGGAGGCCCGCGACGCACTGCGGCGGACGATGCCGGCCGGCATGGTCCCCGTCCTGCTCACCGCCATCCGGAGCGACGAGCAGGCCAAGGGCGACGACGACTTCGGCCTCCGCCCGGAGGGGCGGGCCCGGGACCGCTCAGGCCAGGTCGTGGGCCAGGGGGTGGCGCGGCTCGTAGACGAGGACCGTGCCCGCCCCGGGCACCACCATGGTCGCCGTCCTCCCGAAGCCCCGCACGTCGATGCCGCCCTCGAAGCGTGCCCCCTTGGCGGCCAGCTCCGCCATGGTGGCCTCGAGGTCGTCGCACAGGAAGGAGATCTCGTGGTGCGGGGGGGTGGCGCCGGTGCCGTCGCCACCGGCCGGATGGATGCCGAGCTCGGAGGGACCGGAGCGGAAGATCAGCCAGCCGTCGTGGGCGTCGACGAAGGGCCAGCCGACCACCTCCCGGAAGAAGGTCCGGGCCGCCTCGGGGTCCTCGGCGTAGACGACGCAGTGCACGGCGCTGAGCACCACCCCACCGTAGCCCCGAGCCCCCGGAGCAGGTGGTTTCCCCTGGTCGGGACGAGGGAATCGACGCTGGTGGCCCGGGCCGGGGCCGTGGCACGGTGGGCACACGGAGGCGGGCAGCGGAGATTCGGGCACGAGGCGGGGCGGGGACGCCGTCGTGGGCGCAGGCGGAGCGAGCACCGCCGAGGTCGAGCGCGCCGGCGCCCGGGTGTGCTTGCGGGGCGAGATCGACCTCACCGTGCGTGACGCCCTGCGATCGTCGCTCGACGACGTCATCCGGGCCGACCCCGACACCCTGCACATCGACGCCGCCGAGGTGTCGTTCATGGACAGCGCCTGTGCCTGGGAGATCAGGCGGGCGTGCTCGGTCCTCGACGCCACCGGGCGGGGCGTGGCCCTCTCCCGGCCCGCTCCGGCGGTGGTGCTCGTGTTCAGCGCCCTGGGCTGGCGCGACGTCCTAGCGGCCATGACCGCCGCCGGCTGAGCGCTTCGCCCGTCAGCGCAGCGCCTGGTGGGCGGGGGGACCCGGCGGCGGGGTCACGCGTCCGGGGTGCAGGACGGCGGCCAGGATCTCGACGCCGTCGACCAGACGTGGGCCGGGCCGGGAGAAGAAGGCGCTGGCGTCGAGGGCGACGATGCGCCCGGCCCCGGCCAGAGCGGGCCGGTCGAGGAGGGCGACACCCTCGGCCACGGCCTCGGGAAGGTGGTAGCCGCAGGGCATGAACAGCACCACCTCGGGGCGGGCGTCGTCGATGCGATCCCACTCCAGGCGCACCGAGGGCGCCCCCCGCGATCCGAGGACGCTCTCACCGCCGGCCAGGGCGATCATCTCGGGCACCCAGTGGCCGCCGTTGAACGGGGGGTCAGACCATTCCAGGGCGAAGGTGGGCGGGGTCCGGGCGCCGGCCACGGCCTCCCGGACCCGGTCCAGGCGGCGCCGGGCCCCGTCGACGAGCTCGAGGGCCCGGCCCTCGGTGCCGGTGGCCCGGCCCACCGCCACCACCGAGTCCAGGACCTCGTCGAGCGAGGACGGGTCGAGGGAGAGGACCGGGGCCGAGCAGCCCAGGGCGTCGAGGGCCTCGTGGACGTGCCCCGAGGGGACGGCGCACACGGCGCAGAGGTCCTGGGTGATGACGAGGTCGGGGCGCAAGCGGCGGACCATGTCCCTGTCGAGGCGGTAGATCGGGTCACCGGCGGTCACGGTGGCGGCCACGCGCCGGTCGACCTCGGCCGGATCGGTGCCGGCTTCGAGGACCGAGGCGGTCACCTTGGGTTTGGCTCCGACGGCCTCGGGCCAGTCGCACTCGTGGGTGACGCCGACCAGCTGGTCCTCGAGGCCGAGGGCGCAGACGATCTCGGTGGCCGAGGGGAGGAGCGACAGGATGCGCACGGCGCCAGTGTCGCGCCCCGGGGCCGCCCCCGGACGGTGGTGCGGTTGTCGGACCGGGCCGGGGCGGGGACAATGCAGCCGTGACGACCCTGTCCCGTCCCGACGGGCGGCGCCCCGGGCCCGCCGTGGCCTCGCCCGCCCAGCACCGAGCCTGGGAGGAGGACGGGTGGTGCATGATCGAGGGGGCCGTGCCTGAGGAGGAGCTGGCCGCCGCCCAGCGGGCGGTGGCCCGTCTGTTCCCGACGGCGGCGCAGTGGCGGTCGGCTGCCGACGACAGCACGCGGCGGTGGGGCACGTGGGACGCGCCATGGCCGGAATTCCCCTTCCGCAGCCGCACCCTCAACCGCCTGGTGGTGGGCGACACCATGATCGACCTGGCCCGGCAGTGCACCGGGAGCGATGACGTGCGCATGTACCTGGCCATCGCCACGGCCAAGTACGCCGGGCAGCCCTCGGACTACAACCAGCTGCTGCACACCGATTTCCCCAACCACACCCTGACGGTGCCCCGGCCCGAGGCCGGATACCACCAGATGGAGACCTTCGTCTACCTGTGCGACGTCGACGCCGGCAACGGGGCCACCCACTTCGTGTCGCGGTCCCGCACGGCCGGGATCGAGGTGGAGCGCCACACACTCTCTCTCGAGGAGTTCGGGGGGCTGTACGAGACCGACACCGAGGCCTCGGCCCCGGCGGGATCGATCGTCGTGTACCGGCCCGACGTGTACCACCGCTCGGTGGACTTCGACGATCCCGGGCGGGCCCGGTTCATGCTGCACGTCGCCTACCGGGCCGCCCCGGTGGAGTGGGGCGGCTACCAGGCCTGGCCCTTCAAGGGGTTCTCTCCCGAGTGGCACGCCTTCGTGGCCCAGGCCACGCCACGGCAATTGGCGGTGCTCGGCTTCCCCGCCCCGGGCCATCCCTACTGGACGCCGGCCACCATCGACGGCGTGGGTCGGCGCTATCCCGGGCTCGACATGACACCGTGGCGCCAGGCCGCCGATCCCGGGTAGGGCGGGGCGGGATCGACCCTCCCGGGCGGGCCGGATCGGTAGCGTGGCCCTGGTGACGACCACCGGCAGCGGGGGCCCGGACGCCGTCCCGGGGGCGGGCGGCCAGTGGCGTTCCCCCTCCCCGAGACTGTGGGTCATGCGTCGGGCCGAGGTGGTCGTGGCCTGTGCCGTGGTTGCCGGGGCGGTCGGCGGCGCGGCTGGCTCGGCGTCCGCCGCCGCCGGGTTCGGGGGTGCGGCGGGCGCGGTGGTGCTCGGTGCGGCGGTCCTCGTCTTCGTGCGGAACCGGTTCCGCTCCTGGCGCTACCTCGAGCGCGACGAGGACCTCATCGTGGCCCGGGGGGTCATGTTCCGCCGTCTGTCGGTGGTGCCCTACGGGCGCATGCAGTTCGTGGACGTCACGGCCGGGCCCCTGGAGCGCGGCTTCGGGCTCGCCACCGTGAAGCTCCACACCGCCGCCGCCGCCACCGACGCCCGCATCCCCGGGCTCGAGCGCCAGGAGGCCGACCGCCTGCGGAACCGGCTGTCGGCGCTCGGGGAGGCGAAGGCGCAAGGGCTGTGACCGGGCCCCCGCCGGCCACGCCGTGGCAGCGCCTGCACCCCCTCACCCCGGTGGTGCGGGCCGGACGGGTGGTGTTGCCCCTGCTCGTGGTGCTGGCGGCCTCGGCCCCCGGGCAGCAGGGCTCGTCCCGCAGTCCCGTCCTGCCCTACGACCTCGGCCTCATCGCCCTGGTGGTGGTGCTGGGGGTGGTGCAGTGGCTCGTCACCCGCTGGCGGATCGAGGGCACGACGCTGCGGATCGAGAGCGGCCTGCTCCGGCGCGACTCGCGCCAGCTCCCCGTGGCCCGGATCCAGGCCGTCGACGTCATCCAGCCGTTCCTGGCCCGGGTGCTCGGTCTGGCCGAGCTCCGCATCCGCCTGGCCGGGTCGAGCAGTGCCAACGGGCGCCTGGCCTTCCTGGCCGAGCCCGTGGCCCAGGAGCTGCGGGCCCGGCTCCTGGCCGCCCACCACGGCCTCGACATGGCCACCCCCGAGCCGCCCGAGCACCCTGTGGCCTCGGTGCCCACGGCCCGGCTGGTGGGCTCGGTGGTGCTGTCGTCGGCCACCTTGGTGAGTGTGGCCCTGGTGGTCGCCGTGGCGGTGTCGGCGTCGGTGTCGCGCGCCGCCGCCGTGGCCCTGGGCGGCACGCTCGTGGCCTACCTCTTCGGGTTGGGGCGGGTGGTGTGGCGCCGGGTGGCCGAGCAGTACGGCTTCAGCGTGGGCCAGGCCCCCGACGGGATCCGCATCCACCGCGGCCTGCTGGGCCGGGTGGCGGAGACCATCCCGGTGCGCCGGGTCCAGGCCGTGCGCCTGGTGGAGCCGCTGCTGTGGCGCCCCTTCGGATGGTGCCGGCTCGAGGTGGAGCTGGCCGGCTCGGCCGGCCGGGACCAGGGGACGCGGTCGGGCACGGTGACCCGGGCCCTGCTCCCGGTGGGCCACGCCGCCGAGGCCGGCCTGCTGGCCCGGGGCGTCCTGGGCTCGAAGGACCCCCCGCTGGCGCCGCCCCCGCCCCGGGCCCGCCTCAAGGCGCCCCTCAGCTACCACTTCCTCGCCGCCGGCCACGACGAGGACCTGGCCGTGGCCGTGACCGGGCGCGTGCGCAAGGTGACGTGCTGGGTGCCCCTCGACAAGGTCCAGAGCGTCCGTCGCGTCCAGGGCCCGCTCCAGCGCCGCCTGGGGCTGTCCACCGTCCACGTGGACGCGGCCGGGCGCGGCGTGCGGGCCCAGTTCCGCGACCGGGCCGCCCCCGAGGCCGACCGCCTGGTGGAGGACCTGGCGCAGCAGGCCCGCCGGGCCCGCCGGGCCCGTCCCGAGGCCCTGGACTTCGGGGCGTCCTCGGCCGGACCCGGCCCGCCCCTCCCTCGGGCCGTTGACCGAGAAGATTAGGTAAGCCTAACCTTAGGTGCCATGGTAGCGACCTTCGTGATCTTCCTCCGGGAGGGGATCGAGGCGAGCATGATCGTGGCGATCCTCCTCGCCTACCTGGACCGCATCGGCAAGCGGCGGTACTTCGTGGACGTGCTGGCCGGGGTGGGCGCCGCCCTGGTGCTGGCGGGGGCGGCCGGGGTGACCGCCTACCTCACCATCCACACCTACGCCGGCACCACCGTCCAGACCGTCTTCGAGACCTGCACCTATCTCCTGGCCGCCGTGGTCCTCACCTACATGACGTTCTGGATGCGCAACCACGCCCGCACCATCGCCGCCGACCTCCAGGCCCGGACCGAGGCGGCCATCTCCACGGGCGAGCGCCGGGGCCTGTTCCTCATCGCCTTCCAGGCGGTCGGACGTGAGGGGCTCGAGACCGTGGTCTTCACGCTCGCCGTGGTCTTCTCGAGCTCGGCCCACGGCGCCGTGGCGGGAGGGGTGGCGGGGCTGGTGGTGGCGCTCGGCATCGCCTTCGCCGTCTACAAGCTGGGCAAGCGGCTCAACGTCGCCCTGTTCTTCAAGGTGGTGGGCGCCCTCCTCATGGTCTTCGCCGCCGGGCTCCTCGTCGACGCCGTCGAGGACATGCAGTCCCTGGGATGGATCCCGTCCTTCGGCCGTCCCCTGTGGAACACCAACGGCGTGCTCGACGAGGGGAGCACGCTGGGCGACATCGTGCACACCTTCTTCGGCTACGTGGGCCGGCCCAACGTGCTGGAGGTGGTGGTGTGGCTGGGCTACGTCCTGCTCGCCGTGACGGCCTTCCTCGGTCTCTGGCACCGGCGCCGCCCCGCCGCGGCGGTCGGCGCCGGCGCCCACGTCCGCTGAGGCGGTGTGGTCGGGCCGCCCACCTCGGCCCCGCCACGGGCCCGCCCGTGGCGACGGGGCGCGGCGGCGTTACCCTGTGCCGTGATCGCCACCCGCCCGGCCGAGCTGGGGCCGCCCGGTCGCTCGGGGCGGGCCCGGCCCGGGCAGGCCCGGCGCCGGCCCGTCCTCGTCGCCCTGGCCGTGGTGGCGGCCCTCGGTGCGGCCTGCGGCGGAGCCTCGCCCGGGACCCACGCCGCCCGCGAGCTGCGGGCCCCCCTCCCGGCCGGCCACCTGCCCTCGCCCATCGCCAAGATGGTGTGCGCGGCCGAGGCCCAGCGCGAGATCGCCGACGCCCTCGGGGTCACGGCCGTCGTGCAGCGGCCCACCTGGGTCGGCCACCGCTACACCTGCGTCTACCGCTACCCCGACGGCTCCTTCGTCATGTCGGTGCAGGAGCTGTCGAGCTGGGACCAGACCTACGCCTTCTTCCGCTCCCTGGGCCGGACCATGGGGGACACCGGCACCGTGCGCAACCTGGGCCAGGCGGCCTTCACGACCACCAACGGCTCGGTGGTGGTGCGCAAGGACTGGAAGGTGCTCCTGGTGGACATCGCCGGGCTCCCCCCGACCTTCGGGGTGCCCGCCACCTCCTCGCCCGACGTGGCGCTCACCATCGCTGACGTCATCCTCGGGTGCTGGGACGGGGACTGAGGGCGCCGTCGCGGTGCGGGCCGATCCCCCCCCGTCGGACGGCGGGGGCCGGCCCCGGCGCCCGCCCCCGCCCTTCCGCCGGGCCGTCGTGGCGCGGCGCCGGGTCCTCGGTCCCCGGCTCGTGCGGGTCACCGTGGCCGGGGCCGAGCTCGAGGGCTTCCCCGTGCCCGAGCCGGCAGCCAGCGTCCGCCTCCTCCTGCCCTCCCCGGGGGCGGCCCTGGTGGTGCCGTCGTGGACCGGGAACGAGTTCCTCCTCCCCGACGGCCGCCGCCCCGTCATCCGCACCCTCACCCCCCGGCGGGTCGACCCCGGACGGGGGGAGCTCGACGTGGACGTGGTGGTCCACGGCGAGGGGGCGGCGTCGCGCTGGGCCCACGAGGCGCGGGCCGGCCAGCCCGTGGCGGTGTCGGGCCCGGGGCGGGGCACCGCCCTCGACCCCGGCGCCCGGGCCGCCGTGGTGGCGGGGGACGAGACGGCCCTGACGGCCGTGGCGCAGGTGCTCGAGGCCCTTCCCGAGACCACCCCGGTGGTCGTGCTCGTGGAGACGGTCCGGGTCGGGGCGGGGGAGCCGGCCCCGCCCCTCCCCGCCCGCCCCGGGGCCGAGGTGCGCTGGCTGCCCCGCCACCCCGCC